>JAFYAT010000142.1 GCA_017540585.1 Bacteroidaceae bacterium
AAATCTGCAAATAGACAATGCCTAAGTCAAAAATCTGCAAATAACCGAACAATCTTTAACACTTGAAAATAAGCGATTTACAGCGGTATATTTGCAGATTTTATAATTTTCTTTGCAGTGGGTTCACTTTCCCACGCAAAATTTGCTGAAGATGTTGCCGAGGACTTCATCGGTGGAAATCTCGCCTACGATTTCGGCAAGGTGGGAGAGGCACTGACGGAGGTCTTCACTGATGAGGTCACCGCTCATCTGGTATTCGAGGCTTTGTTTGGCACGACGGATGTCGGAGAGGGCAAGGTCGAGAGCCTCCTTGTGACGAAGGTTGGTGACAAGGACGTCGTCGGTATTGGTGTCTGGAATACAACGGATAAGCTCGGATTCGAGCCAGTCCATGCCTTGGCCACTTAAGGCTTGGAAGGCGTCAGATTTGTTTAGTACTTCAATTACGTGCTGATCTTCGCGAATGACAATCTTAGGGAATGGTACGCCTGGCTCAGACATGAGGATGATAATCTGTGCTTTCTCTGCTGCCTTGATGGAGCGTTCTATGCCCATCTTCTCGATGGTGTCATCGGTGTGACGGATGCCAGCTGTGTCGATGAAACGGAAAAGATGACCTTGAAGTGTTATCGTGTCTTCGATGACGTCACGTGTAGTGCCTTGTATGTCGCTCACGATGGCACGGTCTTCGTGTAGCAATTGGTTGAGTAGGGTGGATTTACCTACGTTTGGCGCTCCGATGATGGCTACTGGTATTCCGTTCTTGACGGCATTGCCAGTTGCGAAGGAGTCAACGAGACGTGTAATCTCTTTCTCTACGTCTGTGGCAATGTCAATGAGTTTTTGGCGGTCGGCAAATTCTACGTCTTCTTCGCTGAAGTCAAGTTCAAGTTCGAGTAGGGAAGTGAGCTCAAGTAATTGCGTGCGAAGTTCTGCAAGGCGATTGCTGAAACCACCGCGCATCTGGTTCATAGCCACACGATGCATGGCTGTGTTTTGTGATGCGATGAGGTCTGCCACGGCTTCTGCCTGACTGAGATCCATCTTGCCGTTGAGGAAGGCTCGCTGGGTAAATTCGCCCGGCTTGGCAAGTGTGCAGCCATTGGCAATGAGAAGTTCGCACAATCGTTGAAGTATGTACGATGAGCCATGACATGATATTTCGGCAGAGTCCTCGCCTGTGTATGAGTGTGGCGCACGGAATATGCTGACAAGCACCTCATCAAGGATGCTGTCGCCATCCATTACCTGTCCGAAGTGTACGGTGAATGGCTTGACGTCCATGAGTGGCTTACGTCCCTTGAATATCTTGTCAACTATCTGTATGGCTTTTGTGCCTGATACTCTTACTATTCCTATTGCTCCACCTTTGGCTGTGGATATTGCACATATTGTCATAGCTGTAACTTATTTTTGTTTCGCAAGTTTTCAACTTGCTCACTTTTGGGAGTAAATGGAAGTTAAAAGGAGTAAAAGGAAGTGAAAAGACGATAGTCTGTTCGTCGATTTGTCTTGACAAGGTATTGTCTATTTACTCCTTTTTACTTCTTTTTACTACTCTTTACTACAACTTATATGAAGATGATTTACTGACACTCTATCTTTCTGATTTCCTTTTCCATCTCGTGACAATGCTTGGAGTCTTGCTCTAACTTCTTTTCAAGGTTGAGGATTGTCTCTTTCATGCTATCCTTGCCCAATGAGGATGCTTCGGCGTAGTCATTGCGAAGTTTGGTAAGGCGTGATTTCTCCGCAGAAAGTGTCTTCGTAGCTTTTTGCCATTCCAGGAATTTGTTTTTGGCTTCCTCTGAGTGGAAATCATTGAGTGATGTATATGTGAAGTTATCGTTGATTACGAATGTGAAATCTGACTTCTGCTTGCTTGAAGTACCTGCCTGACTGAGTGACAGGCGCTGACGTGCCTTGATGCGTTCGTATTCGTTTTCTGGCGACCACGTAGCCTTGATGGAACGTAGGGTGGCGTATGAGATAATCTCTGCGTGGTCGTCATTTTCGTAGTCGAAAGGATGGCGCGAAGGAGTGTAGAGGAACGAATAGATGCACACCTTGCCTTCTGGCTGATAACGGTCAGAAGCGAACCATCCAATACCGTTTGCCTCGTCAATGACAATCATGTAGTCGTTGGCGTATGAGGAGAATGGGAAGCCCATGTTGTCGGCACGATAAAACTTGTCGTCCTCTGTGTCGTAACGAGTGACATAGAGGTCATAGTTGCCATAACCCTCATCCGTGCGTGCGGCAAAGTAGAATGTTACGCCGTCGGACATTAGGAAAGGGTAGTTGAGCTCTCCATTAATTTCAAGTCCGTCAAGTATTGTGGATGAAACCTTTACTCCGTTTTCGAGATAGTAACACTTGAATGTACTGCTTTGCTCGCCTTCTTCTGTAAGTATGCTTACTGGCTCGTACATCTTGTTGCCCAGTTCGGTGGTGTAAGAGGTTGTCTTTCCGTCGGCGGAGAGTGTAATACTTCCGAGGTCATGCATGTTGGTGTAACCATCAAGGAACTTGTCCTTGGCAAGTACAATGCTGTCGAGGATGACAATCTTGTCCGTTCCGTTGAGTCCTCTGATTCCCTTGTTGCAAATCTCCAACTGCGCCTCAAGGGCTGATGTGTCCTTGCGGCGTCGTTTGAGTTGGGTAATCTGTTTCTCTATGTTCGTTTTAGCTTCCTCAAAACGGTATGACTGCACAACTGAGCCCATGTCGCCTGCTGGCAATGTAAGCTCGGGATAATATACAGGTTTGCTCAGGGAGTCGGACTTTGCCGACTCCTGAGCATACGCTGTGAGTGATATTGACGCTAATAAAAGCGTGATGATTCTTTGCATAGTTATGTTTGTAAACTTGGGCTCAAGCCAAGGACGGCTTGAGAGACGCTTCATTAATGTAAGCCAAGGACGGCTGTTGGTTCAAGCCAAAGACGGCTTGAGGGATGGCTTACTTGAAGTTGAAGTAGTTCTTGGCGTTGTTGTAACAGATGTCTTCAATCATCTGGTTCACACGTTCTGCCTCATAGCCAGTGTATGGTACTTCGCCGTTCTCGATGTCCGTGGCAACGAGGTTGCAGAGTATGCGGCGGAAGTATTCGTGACGAGGGTAGGAGAGGAATGAGCGTGAGTCCGTGAGCATTCCTACGAAACGGCTGAGAAGTCCGAGGAGTGAGAGGGCGTTCATCTGTTTTGTCATGCCGTCCTTCTGGTCGAGGAACCACCATCCTGAACCCCATTGTATCTTGCCTGGGATGCTGCCGTCCTGGAAGTTGCCGAGCATAGTTGCGAGCACTTCGTTGGCGCATGGGTTGAGGTTGTAGAGGATGGTCTTGGCAAGCTTACCGTCAGCATTGAGACGGTCGAGGAACTGTGAGCACTTCTTTGCTGTGTTGAACTCGCCGATTGAGTCAAAGCCTGTGTCTGGTCCGAGGAGCTTGAACATCTTTGAGTTGTTGTCGCGAATGGCTCCGTAGTGGAACTGCTGTGCCCATCCTGCCTCTGCGTCCTGTACTCCGAAGACGTACATCATGGCAGACTTGAACTTGAGGATTTCGTCCTGTGTAAGCTCTGTGCCGCCCATTACCTTGTCGAAGATTGCCTTAATCTCAGCATCTGTGTAAGGCTCTGCGTAGAACTCTTCGATACCGTGGTCAGAGAGTTTACATCCCTGTGCAGCGAAGAAGTCGTGACGGTTCTGTATTGCATCGACAAAGTCGTTGAAGTTGCTGATATTCTTGTTGCTTGCTTCTGAAAGTTTACCTACGTAAGCCTTGAAGTTAGCTGGCACTTCCACAGCCATTGCCTTGTCTGGACGCCATGTAGGAAGCATCTGTGTCTTCATTGTTGGGTCCTTAGCCACGGCGATGTGGTACTCAAGAGAATCGACTGGGTCGTCTGTAGTACAAACGGTCTCAACGTTATAGTATTCCATAAGTCCACGTGGAGTGAACTTAGGGTCATTCTTTATCTTGTCGTTACACTCGTCGTAAATCTCACGTGCATTCTGTGGATTGAGTGTTTTGTCAATGCCGAATGCTGTCTTGAGTTCGAGGTGTGTCCAGTGGTAGAGTGGGTTGCGGAAAGTGTAAGGAACTGTCTCTGCCCACTTCTCGAACTTCTCCCAGTCAGTAGTGTCCTTGCCTGTGCAGAATCGTTCTGCCACGCCGTTTGAGCGCATTGCACGCCACTTATAGTGGTCACCACCGAGCCATATCTGAGTGATAGAGTCGAAACGCTTGTTGTCAGCCACCATCTGTGGGATGAGGTGACAGTGATAATCAATAATCGGCATCTTAGATGCGTGCTCGTGGTACAACTTCTGCGCAGTTTCAGACTGAAGCAAGAAGTTCTCGTCCATAAATTTTTTCATAGGTTTATGTTAATTTTAATATTTAGTGTGGCAAAATTACTGAAATAATTCGATATTGCTTACATTTTTTATGGATTATAGCATAAAAAGCCCTAATTTTGTAGCCTGAAAAGAACAAAGTTGACTCAACTAAATATTACTAAACAATAACATCTAATGAAATCATTGAACGCTCGCACAGCTCCAAAGAGCTCTGCACCTGAAAGAATCATTCAGTTTGGAGAGGGTAATTTCCTCCGTTGCTTCGTAGATTGGATTATCTACAATATGAATCAGAAGACAGACTTCAACTCAAGCGTGGTTGTCGTTCAGCCAATAGAGAAGGGTATGGTTGACTGGCTCAATGGTCAGGACTGTCTCTATCACGTAAACCTTCAGGGACGTCTCAACGGTGAGGCAGTAAACTCCCTCACACGTATCGACTGCATCTCACGTGCCATCAACCCATATTCTCAGAACTGGGCTTTCCTCGCACTTGCTGAGCAACCAGAGATTCGTTTCGTAATCAGTAACACAACAGAGGCAGGCATTGCCTTCGACGATACATGTAAGTTCACAGATGCTCCTGCATCTTCTTACCCAGGTAAGCTTACTCAGCTCCTTTTCCACCGCTTCAAGACATTCAATGGCGACCCAACAAAGGGTCTCATCATCATGCCTTGTGAGCTTATCTTCCTCAACGGTCACCACCTCAAGGATTGCATCTATAAGTACATTGAGCTTTGGAAGGCAGACTTCGGTGCTGACTATGCTTCATTCAAGGAGTGGTTCACAAAGTATTGCTACGTATGTGCAACACTTGTTGACCGCATTGTTCCTGGATTCCCACGCAAGGAAATCAAGGAGATTCAGGAGAAGGTTTGCTATGCTGACAACCTCGTCGTACAGGGTGAGGCATTCCACCTCTGGGTAATCGAGAAGCCAGAGAACATGGACATCGAAGACCTCAAGAAGGAGTTCCCAGCAGAGAAGGCTGGTCTCAATGTGCTCATCGCGCCATCAGAGAAGCCTTACCACGAGCGTAAGGTAACACTCCTCAATGGTCCTCACACGGTTCTCTCACCAGTTGCTTATCTTTCTGGCATCAACATCGTGCGTGACGCTTGTAACCACGAGGTAGTGGGCAAGTACATCCACAAGGTGCAGTTTGAGGAGCTTATGCAGACACTCAACCTCCCAATGGATGAGCTTCAGAAGTTTGCGTCAGACGTGCTTGAGCGTTTCAACAACCCATACGTTGACCATCAGGTAACAAGCATCATGCTCAACTCATTCCCTAAGTATGAGACACGTGACCTCCCAGGCGTTAAGGTTTATCTTGAGCGTAAGGGTGAGCTTCCAAAGGGACTCGTATTCGGTCTTGCTGCAATCATTACTTATTATAAAGGTGGTACACGTGCTGATGGTGCTCCAATCGAGCCAAATGATGCTCCTGAGATTATGCAGATGCTCAAGGACCTCTGGGCTACAGGCGACACTCAGAAGGTTGCTGAGGGTGTACTTGCTGCAGAGAATATCTGGAAGGAGAACCTCAACAATACCGTTCCTGGTCTCACAGCAATGGTTAAGGAGTTCCTCGACCTTATTCAGGCAAAGGGAATGCTTGAGGCAGTCAAGACAATCCTTTAAGTCGAAGACAGGTTTTAATGGTTTTTAGGTTTTCTGGTTATCGGGTCGCTGCGCTTTTTGGTTTGAATATTCTGCGACAAGATTGTTCTCTGTAACAAGTAAAAAAACTGACAACCTAATTTCTTCTCAAATATAAGCCGTTCGGACGCATCGTGTTCCGAACGGCTTTTTTGTTAAATTTTATGAATTGAATAATTGATTAGAATGTAAAAAAACGAAATGTTAAAGCGTTAACATTTTATTTAACACTTTTGAATAATTTGTTAAATTTATGAAATTGACTAAATATAATTGTAAAAATATTAAGTAATGGATAATAGCAACCTAATATTATGTATTATTGAATATAAATCTACATTTAACAATGTGTAAAACAAGTTTCGCAAACTTAGAGTGTAATTTGTGGTTGTTAAAAATCCTTACAAATATGGTAGAACTAAAAAACAAAAACATAGAATTAAACATAATCGTGATTAGAATAATTAAATAAAGAACCTCAAAATACGGCTGATTAACCATATTCTGAGGTTCTTTAAGTCTTTTATTTTTTTTAAGTTTATAAGTTTTGAGTTTTTATGTTCTTGCGGATATTCTGTTCTTGCAAATAAGAATTAGCAAGTAAAATTAGCAAGTAAAGTTTTTGAGATTAAAACTAAAAAACTTAAAAACTCACGAGCTTAAAAACTCATATAAATTACTTCTTAGCGTCTGAAGATGCCTTCTTAGTGTAACGCTTGTTGAGAGCAGCAACAACCTCTGCTGTGATGTCGTACTTCTCGTCTGCATAAAGCACGTTGTCAATGCCGCTTGACTTGCAGAGGATGAAATCGTAGCCTTTCTGCTTTGCGTATGTCTTGGCAAATGACTGGATTGTATCTGTCAGAGCCTGAAACTCCTTCTGGTAATCTTCCTGAAGAGTTGTTGAGAGACGTGCCTGAAGCTCCTGGATATCCTGCTGAACCTTCTGGAGACGTGCCTGTTCGTTGTTGTACTCGTTCTGTGTGTACTGGTTGCTCTGTGCCTTGCGCTGGAATTCCTGTACCTGCGAAGCAAATGCCTTGCCTTTCTGCTGTACAGTTGCCTCTGCGTTTGCACGCTTCTTTGTGAATTCTGCCTCAAGATCCTTGCACTTCTGGTACTGGCTTGTGAGTGTATCGATAAGCACAAATGCAATCTTCATATTTGTTGCCTTGCTTTCTACATTTTTCTCCACAACAGCATTTGCACTGTCTGCATCTGCATTGTTGCAAGATGTGAATGCTGTAGATGCAAGCATCATGATGCTGCTTACAGCGAGTATTGTTTTTTTCATATCAAGTTAATTAATTATGTTTAATTCTTAATCTTGTTTGTTGTTGCCGTCATGCGGCCAATTAGAACTTAGTATTCCTTTATAGCCTTTTCCTTGTGTCTTGCTTCCCTGTCCTGACTTTGCACGCAAGTCACTCCCCTATCTCGCATAGCCTTGCTGCTTGATACGTGCGAGCTCACAAAGCGTCCGTTTTTCTTAAAAATTATACGAACACACATCAATGCTATGCAAATAGCAAGAATTATGACGCAATAGATGAATACTTTCAACATTTTTTTCTAATTTTGTTCAATAAATTCTTTGCAAAGATAATTGTTCTCTGCAAATAAATTGTATAACACCTAATATTTTTATAATATTTTAAGAATTATGACTCCAAAACTCGTTTTTGACTATTTCAGTCAAATAAATAAGGTGCCACGCCCTTCAAAAAAAGAAGAGAAGATTATTGCTTATCTTCAGAACTGGGCAAAGGAACATGGCATTGATTGTGTTACTGACGAAACTGGTAATGTACTCATGCGTAAGCCTGCTACTCCAGGAATGGAAAACAAGGCTACCGTCGTGCTCCAGAGCCACATGGACATGGTGTGCGAAAAGACATCTGATTGTACTATCGATTTTGAGAACGATCCAATAGAGACGTATGTTGATGGCGAATGGATGCGTGCCAAGGGGACTACTCTCGGTGCTGACGACGGTATCGGTATGGCTCTCCAGATGGCTGTTATTACAGACCCAACCGTGGAGCACGGACCATTGGAGTGTCTCTTCACTCGTGACGAGGAGACGGGACTCACTGGTGCATTTGCCATCAAGCCTGGATTCATGAGCGGCAAGTACCTCCTCAACCTTGACTCTGAGGATGAGGGCGAGATTTTCATCGGTTGTGCAGGCGGTGCAAACACAGAGGCTTCGCTCGACGTCACAATGGTGGAACTCAGCAAGCAGTACTTCCCTATCCGCATCAGCATCGACAAGCTCCGCGGAGGTCACTCTGGCGACGACATCAACAAGCACCGTCCTAACGCAATCAAGCTTCTCTCACGTTTCCTCTATGAGGCAAGCGAGAAGTATGACCTCAAGCTTGTGGACATTCAGGGAGGAAATCTTCACAATGCCATCCCTCGTCAGGCAGAGGCTGTCATTGCTGTTCCATTTGCCGACAAGGAGAACGTCCGTGTTGACTTCAACGTGTTTGCAAGCGAGATTAGCGAGGAATACCACGACGAGGAATCAATGCACGTTTCAATGGAAAGTACAACGGCTGACAAGTGCATCAACGATGAGCAGGCACAGAAGATTATCTATGCTCTCAATGCCGTTGACAATGGCGTGTACGAGATGAGCATCGACCTTGCAGGTCTTGTCGAGACAAGTTCCAACCTTGCGAGCGTACACCTTATTAGTAAGGAAGGCAACCGTGCAAGCATCGACATCGTGACAAGCCAGCGTTCAAGCATCGGCAGCCAGCGCAAGGCAATGTCCATTGCCGTAAGCTCTGCACTCCGCCTCGCAGGATTCAAGACAACGACAGCTGACGGCTACCCAGGATGGAAGCCTAATTCGGAGTCAAAGCTCCTCAAGGTGGCAGTTGGCACTTACAAGTCAATCTTCGGCAAGGAGCCAAAGGTCAGAGCCATCCACGCAGGACTTGAGTGCGGTCTTTTCAGCGAGAAATATCCTGGCATGGATATGATCAGCTTCGGCCCTACTCTCCGTGGTGTCCACTCACCTGATGAGCGTCTCCTCATCCCTACGGTTGAGATGGTGTGGAAACACATCGTTGCAATACTGAAGGAGATTGAGTGATGTTGAGTGAAAAGTGAAAAGTGAAAAGTGAAAAATATATTTTACTCCGTTATTCTTAATTGAATCGAACAGAAAAAAAACATTTACTCTGTTCTTCATTATTGAATTGTGCATAGTAAAATTAATTTTTCACTTTTC
>JAFYAT010000143.1 GCA_017540585.1 Bacteroidaceae bacterium
AGTCACAAGGAACTGGGAAAGTTGCCTGAGGCGGATGTAATCGTTCACTCAGGCGACTTCACTCGTGAAGGTACAGAGGCAGAGGCATACGACTTTATGGACTGGTTCTGCGACTTGCCATACAAGCATAAGATATTCATTGCAGGCAATCATGACACTTGTATGTTTGGGGCAGAAAGCATTGAGAGCTTGCCAAATGACGTTCACTACCTTTGTGGCACTGGGATTGAAATCGAAGGTATAAAGTTCTGGGGAGTTCCTATGTTCATGAATGACCTCGTGAATGGTAAGTTGTCTGAATACTATTCACAGATACCTGACGACACGGATATTCTCATAACTCATCAGCCACCAAAGGGAATGTGTGACCTTGCAGACTATGGCAATGGATTGGAACATAAGGGTAGCGTTCTGCTGTTGGAACGAATAGAGCAACTGCACATTCGTTATCATCTATTTGGACATGAACATGACGCTTATGAAGTACATAAGCAAGGTAATGTGGTATTCTCTAATGCCTCGGTAATGGATAGCAAATATAACTTGATTAACAAACCGAGATTGTTCGAAATTAATATTTGAATAGAATAAGTTCTCAGAGGTCGCAAGTGCTCCATTGAGGGCACGGAGGAAGACCCACCCT
This sequence comes from Bacteroidaceae bacterium, assembly GCA_017540585.1. Taxonomy (GTDB): domain Bacteria; phylum Bacteroidota; class Bacteroidia; order Bacteroidales; family Bacteroidaceae; genus Minthosoma. The sequence goes on from JAFYAT010000143.1 coordinate 644, forward strand.
ATCCAACCACCGTCGAACATGGCACTATTCTCCCCTCATTTCAGGACAGAGAGACATTTAGTCTCTCTTCTACGCCCTCATTCGCCCTACAGGGAGGGGACTGAGTTACTCTGTTCGTCAACTTATCAGCGACAGAGCATTCTTTCTCCTCGCCCTGAAAGGGAGAGGTTGGGTGAGGTTCTTTCTCTGCACTCTGTGTTTAAGATAAGTCACGACTTCGTATTTTTCTTTTGATATCGCAAGTGACAAAAAGAAAGTGAATGTTCGTTAACTAAAAGCATTATGACAAAACGAATATGCGAGGCAGAATTATCTGCATCACGTAGAAAAAATATTTTGTACGCGTACAAAAATTTTTTTCTGCGCGTACAAAAAAAAATCGCCCTCTATATACGATGACAATAGGCAATAGACGCAATGAAAGCAGATTGTCACAAAAGGTTGCATTATGTCACAACGAAGTAAATCCGAAAGTGTCATCATGTCAAAAAACACGAACCGAAGGAAAAGCGAAGGATTCCCGAACAAAACCCGAAGTATTCCCGATGTATCATAATGTAACTCCGTCGGATTAAAAATTTAAACGTATAAGTGGAAGATTATCGCCCCGTACGGCTGAAACTGTGTGTTGTTTTTTTGCCGCAGTGCGGCCAGTTAAAACTTAGCGAAGCGGTCTCACTGACCAACGGGAAGTAAAAACATGGTAAAAACAAAAGAAAATCAACTGCAAGACTGTAAGAACTGTAAGATTGGGAAATAGCTTCTACCTAAAAAGCAGATTTCAAACAATTTACGCCATTTTTATTATTTTCCTATATACGAAAAAGTATGTAAGTGAGCGGTCAAACGAACAGAAAGGGCGGCCCCCTCCCAACCTTGTCCCTCCCTTGTGCTTAACGTCTGCTGATTCGGCTTCCTTCGTTACCTCTCACCAGCCAAGCACTGCGCCCCAAGCTATCAGAGAAGATACTCAATCTTTTCTTCAGCTTGTCCCACAAAGGGGAGGGGAAGATGAGACGAAATTGAGACCAAGTACCGACTAAGTTGGAAACAAAGACCCATACAGCATCATGAAGTTAAGAAACGAAAACATCTCAAGCTACAGTTACGAAAGCAGAGAGCATTTTCATTTACCATGCCTCACGTAGATTATAAAACAAAAGGAAGAATAATATGGCGAAACATACAATCATAAGTAATACAGACGTATGACCGGGTAAGAAAACTGTTCCACCTGTTCGTAGCTTGACAGTCACGTCCTTACAACCATACCAGAAGTTCTTTCCAACATTATGGAATAGTGGAGAGGTAAATCCGTCATATTTTCCAATGATGAAAGAAAGAGGAAGCATCACCAGACTATAGGCATACCAACAATAAATCCAGCAATATGTTATTATGAATGGAAGTGCCATTATTGCTAACAACCAAAGCCACATAAGGGTTGACTTCTTCTCTGTGCCATCGTTGCGGCTGTTTTTGTTCTTGGATTCGTTAATACATAATGCAGAAGCAATCATTGCAACAAACATCTCTACCAGCGCAATAATACCCTCAAGTTGATTGTATTCGCTATGGCCGATAAGGTCGTTACCATCAGGGCTGTCAGGGGCAATTCCGTTCAAGAAAGGAACGTGGAAATGCTGACAAACAACGACACGAACAGACAAGAAAAGTCCTGCCAGCAAAAAGAACAGCCACAATAGTCTCTGGTCATAATAACGTGTGGGAGTATTTGAACTCTTTTTGTCTTTCTTATGTTTCTGCTTTTTGTTCACGGTCATGGGGGCTTTAATGATTCTATCAAACACTTTCTATTATTCTTCCGTCTTTTGCCTTGCCTTACGACACATGATGCCAATAGGGATTATTGACAGGAAGCTGGCAAGAGCGGATGTCGCAGGAAGAATAATTGAAAATGGAGATATACACATCGGGCCTTCACCTCCCGATGGCATGAGCAGATGCCACATTATGATTATTGAAACGGTATTGACTATAAGCCATACCATTATTGTTTGGAACATCCATTCCTGTTTTCGGAGTAGATAATGGATGGGGGTGCCTAAAATAATATAACACAGCAGATTGTATAGTGCTATAGATGGAATAAAGATAACGACAATTATTGACAGATTCATGAATGTGGTCCAAAGTGAGCACTTTGCCATACACAGAATACTATCCAAGATTGGTTTCCAGTTCTTCATCTTTGTATGTTTTCTTTTGCGGCAAAGGTAAACATTTTTTTCGTTTCATGGACTTATGATTGTGGAAAAAGATTAGCTACTGTGTGAATTTTGATTCGTCCCGCATTTGGAGTGATGAACCAAAATATGTGTATTCAGCTCATGAGCAAGAACGGGAATAATACTATTTTATCTAATGATTTTCCTTTGCGAATAAAAGTATAAGATTTGTGCAGAAATATCCTTTGTGTATTATGAAAAAATCATACATTTGCAACGTCGCTTAATTACTTAATCCATGCGAAACCAATGAAGAAAGTTGTATATAACATAATGTTGTTCATGGCACTCATGGCAATGTCATCATGTAGCACAACGAGCAATAATGTCGTGTCGCCATATATAACCGTGAGGGACGGTAAGTTCTATAACGGCGAGGATGAATACCGATTCGTCGGCACAAACATGTGGTATGGTGCAATACTCGGAAGCGAAGGTCGTGGAGGCAATCGTGAACGACTGTTGCAGGAACTGGATGACATGAAGGATATAGGTATAGACAATGTGCGTGTACTCATAGGCGGAGACGGACGTGACGGAATACCGTCACATATAGCACCCAAGCTACAGGAAAAGCCTGGAGTATATAATGACACTATCCTCGTCGGTCTTGACTATCTGATGTGCGAGCTTGAGAAGCGCAACATGAAGGCTGTGCTATACTTCAACAACGCATGGGAATGGAGTGGCGGATATGGTGCCTACCTCGACTGGGTAGGATTCAAGGGTAGCGTCATGAGTTCTGACGGTTCCGGGTTGAAGCACTTTGAGCAGACACCTATCCCAAGCTATGACGGATGGTGGGAGTACATGCAATATGTGGGCAACTTCATCACCAACGACAAGGCAAAGGAACTTGCCAGCCAACACGTGAGGAACATGGTGACACGCACCAACAGCATCACGGGTAAGCCTTACACCGAATCGACTGCCCTGATGGCATGGGAGATAGCCAACGAGCCACGCTGTTTCATCAATGACTCCCTGCATAGAGCCAAGTTCGTGGAATGGATTGATGAACAGAGTACGCTTATCAAGTCGCTCGACCCAAACCACCTTGTCACAACAGGTTCGGAGGGCAAGCACGGATGTGAGGAGAGCCTTGAACTGTTCAATGCCATTCATACGCTTCCAAATATTGATTACGCTTGTATTCATATCTGGCCTTACAACTGGGGATGGCTTGGCGAATACGTACAGAACTACGATGCCGACAAGACAACAGACGGAGAAGACCCGATAGTGAGCAACGTAGGAAAAGCATGTGACAGTACACTCGCCTACGTAGATGAAGCACATGTGCTTATGTCGAAAGCAGGCAAGCCACTCGTACTTGAGGAGTTCGGTTATCCTCGTGACGGATTCAAATTCTCGGCTGGAAGTCCTACCACAGGAAGGGACACATACTACCAGTATGTCTTCGACATCATCAAGGACTCAGGCAAAATAGCCGGCTGCAACTTCTGGGGATGGGGAGGCAGAGCTGACGTGAAGCACACCATCTGGGAACGCTGGGACGATTACGTATGCGACCCTGCACAGGAAGAGCAAGGCCTCAACTCCGTGTTTAAGGCAGACAGCAGCACTCTTAATATTATAAAGAATGCGGTGGAGAGGATTAAAGGTAGTGAAAAGTGAATCGTGAACCTTTAGCTCGACGTAGTCAAAAGTGAAAAATAAATTTCGAACTGTATGGTTGTAGTTTTGCACAAAGGTGCATATTAAAAAAACAGTCAAGAAACAGAACAAAAACAAGAAAAAACATGTTTTTTTTGATTTTATTTGGTTTTTACCATGTTTTTTTAACTGGCCGCACTGCG
>JAFYAT010000011.1 GCA_017540585.1 Bacteroidaceae bacterium
GGACGGTTTTTACATGTTCGTTTGCCCTTGCCTGTTTGTCATTACGGTTCATGCGTGCAATGATGGATGAATCATTGAACATGGACAACGAAAGGTCTATCTGACGAAACATAACGGTTATGCTGTCGCTGTAGTCCCTTTCACCTTCGTATGTGATGTGATATGTGGTATGGAACACCTCACCGCTGATTGTCGTGAAGCCTTCAGAATATAAGGCAAGCGAAAAGATATATGCAAATACAAATAATATTGTCTTTCTGTACATCATGTTAAGAATTGTGTAACGAGTTGGCAGGAACTAAGTCTGCCAACTCGTTGTGACGTGAACACATTCAATGCAGAGAATATATTCACTTGTTTTTGACGAATGTATTTTTTGATGTAATAGATTTATTCATGTGAAGATGTGTTCTCATCTACAAAGAGTTTGATTGCAGCCTCACATTGCTCATCGTCACCCTCGAGTGTGCCTGCTGCCATCCAGTAGGCATATTTGCCTGTTAGTATCTGCAACAATTGGTCGAGGTCACTTCCATAACGGAACTCTATGTGATATGTGTCAACCGGACTGTCAGGACGCATACAGAAGTATGTAAACTCATCCTTGTTGTCGTCGTCGCTCTTGTATATATGAAAGTCGAAGCCCTCGAAATAATCAATCTTTGTATAGTTGTGTGAGAACACTTCCTTGCCCTCTGCATCCATTCCCTTGATACTCCTTCCGTCGAAAGTGAATCGGCTGACTCCCTGATAGAAGCTACAGTCAAACTGCATGTCCGCTGTGAAACCGTTGCTACCGTCACCGAACTTTGCAACAGCAGCTTCTCCGATAACAGTACCACTCATGGAGTTCTTGAGTGCAGCCGCAGTCGCTTCGGCAGCGTCTGCACCTACATTCTTTGCACATTCAGACACCCAGAGGTCGTTCCATTTATCTGCAAGAGCACCTTCCTTTCCGAAGAACTCAACGTATGTTCCCTTGAGCTTTGTCTGCAATTCCGTTGGTTCAGCTGTGTTCCCGAACGTAAGCTTGATTCCTGTGGAAATGTATTTTTTACTGTCGAATGTAACGTTATACACGTCTCCTTCTGCCACTGTACCGTTGATGACAAGCTTGCCGTCATTGTACGAATACTGGTCGGCAGTCAATGTCTGTGCCTGTTTTCCTGAACCTTTCTTTACAGATGCAATAGCATAGTCAGCATCGTCTGGTATATCGTTGAACGTAAGCCATACTACAGGATTGTCGCCGGCTACGGCGCTTCCGTCAACAGAGATCGATGCAGATGTCTGCTGTTTGACATATACGTTGCAGTCAACGGAGAGATTGTCGGCATCCTTAAGCAGGTAAGTCACGTTTGTGATGGTCTTTCCCTGAAGACCTGCTGTATGCGTATAGTGAGGCTTGTTGCCATGTGGCTCTGTAAATGCAGTAACGCAGAAAGCCATTTCGGCTGCATTGAGCCATACGTTGTTGAGCGCAGTCAATGCATACTTCTGTCCGTTGCTTGTAGTGAGCACCACTCCCTGGAGTGCATCCGTAGGAACGCTGTTGCGGTCAATGCTTAGCTTCAGCATATAGTTGCCCCAGTTTACTCCGTTACCTCCAGACAGTGTAACAGTTGCGCTGACAGGCTTTGGCACAGAGTTGTAGGCACTGAAAGACTTGTCTGACTTATATAGTTTGTATTCAGAAAAAGTCTTGTCTGTGACGAATGTGAAGCGTGCCTTCTCCTCGTCTGTGAGCGAGTTATATACAGCATCGGTCATGGCAACGCATACATCCTTTACGCCCTTGAGACTCTTATTGTCTTCGCTGACGATGTTTGCTGTGAATCTGGCTGCCTTTGCGCTTGTAGCAGAAGTAAAGGCATCGATGCCATCCGCTTCGAGAGCTTCCGTTGTCTGACGAAGTTCGCCTGCAAAGAACTCGGCGTATGTCATGTCGGTAGTAGCATAATGGAGCTTGTCTGTGTTGATGTCAGGTGCAAATTCAATGTTCTTTACCTGTTCCTTTGTGTAGGTTACGTTGTTACCGTCAGAGAGGTTTACGGTTATGTTTTGAGAATAAGCGTTGACGCTCATTGCTGCAAATGCGGAGATGAGTAATACGTGTTTCATTTATCCTAAAAATTTATTTTGTGAATTTGAATGTTCTTGTAGATGTTTTGATAATATATACTGCTCCTTTAGCAGTATCAAGTCTGAGATGTATTTTGCCGTTTTCATCAGCTTTTCCTGATGTCACCATCTTTCCGTCAGCGCTATACACATTCACCAATGAACCCTTGGAGAGTCCGCTGCATTGCAATCCTTTGTCAAAGCTGAAAGCAGGAACAGCAACTTCAGCATCATTGATGGATGTTACAGGGCCTTCAATACTGAAGGTACGGAAGTCTGATGCGGGGAATGAGACTATGGTACTTTCTGTTGAGATAACCACATCGGCATCATTGAATGACACTTGTGGCTTCTCTTCCAGCATGAAGATGGTCTTTGCACCATCCTTGGCAGTGACAATGAGGGCATCGGTAGCCCACATTGCTGTCATGTGCGATGCCATGACAGTTGCAATGGTTAAAACCTTTACGAATCTTTTTGTCATAATTACATTTGATTTTTTGTCGTTTTACGTTTGCGAGTGCAAAGGTAGAGGCTTTCCCGATTCTGTGCAATACCTAAAAATCAGTAAAAAGGGTAATCATTTTTCAACTTCGTCATTAGCCACAAATGAGTATTGATACTCTGTTTTTCGTTACGTCTGCTATCATTTGAGTATGTCCTTCATGGTCTCCTGCAATACGTTTCTTCATCATCATTGTGTGCGTATATGCTTGTTTTTCGCTCACATGTATATCGTTCAAGGCTCTTTAGGATTGTCGTCTTTTCCATTACCCACTTACACCATTGTCATGTGGTAGTGGGTATTACCTTGTATTGCAGTTTTTGCCGCCAAGGGGCCAATTAGAACTTAGCGAAGCGGCCTCACTGACCGCAGGGAAGTAATTAACATGCAGGTACAACGAGAAGCGTAGAGTATATCCTTACTCGATTGAGACATGACATATATCGGGGAGAAATTGATAACCAAAACATGTTTTGGTTTCAATGAAAACATGTTTTGATTTAAACGAAAACATGTTTTGGTTAGAATCATTACATGTTTTCGTTTGTAAGCATAATGAGAAACTATCATCCTTTATTTCGGGGGAGGAAATGGTAAAATGATAAGAGAACTTTTTCTGTATAAAAAAGACAGGACATTTCCGACAGATGCGGAAATGTCCTGATATGCGTTTAGAGAACAATCTATTTTATTGTTTCAAAAGATAGTCAATGAACTCTTGTGGTTCAAACACAGGTATCTGTGACGATAAGAAGTCTTTCTTGTTACGTGTGATTATTACGTTTGCTCCTTCATGGATGGCAGAGTGATATTGCATTGCATCCTCAAAATCAGTAAATGGAGAAGCAATGGCTTTGTCAATTGTAAAAGAATCTACAGTAGTAACATTGCACATCTTTACAAATTGAGAGAACTTTTGCACAATAACCTCATGAGAGAGTTTATGATGAGATTCAAGAATGAAACTTACAGTAGCAAAAGACAACGCAGAAACAAGTAATTCGTACTTATGTTCCTCACCAAGTCTGATTATCTGTGCCGCAGGAAGAAAAAACTGGCCACGGCGTGCAAGATAATCAATAACTACATTTGTATCAAGAAATACCTTCTTCATTATCCGTACTTTTTCATTAAGTATTCAAACTTGGCTTTGTCGTAGTCAAAACTATCTGGGAGAGGCTCTATGTCTTCTACAAGCTTCATCACGTCAGGAGAGAGTTGCAAATCCTCACGACTAACCTTCGGCCAACCCGTAGCAGCATTGTCCGTAGCCTTCTTCTCTGCCATAACCTCCTCATAAAGATGGTCGGCAAGCCATTGCTTGTTGCTTGTCGTAAGCGGTATGGAATGCAGTAGATTTAGTATATTATCCATTGTGATTGTCATGTCCATAAGCGTCATATTATTGAATTACGGCGGTAAAGGTACACAATTTATTTCAATACCAACACATAAATCAATTATGAATTGTGAATTATGAATTGTGAATTCTCTTTAACCAATAAATTTGCGTACCTTTGCACCCAAATTCAAAGAAATATGGCAATAGAACAAGCAATATTCCGTCGTGCAGAGCTACTGCTCGGCAATGAGACAATGGAACAGATAGCCGGCAAGAAAGTAATAATCTTCGGTGTGGGAGGCGTAGGTTCATGGTGTGCCGAAAGTCTGGTGCGTA
>JAFYAT010000144.1 GCA_017540585.1 Bacteroidaceae bacterium
AGAAACAGAACAAAAACAAGAAAAAACATGTTTTTTTTGATTTTATTTGGTTTTTACCATGTTTTTTTAACTGGCCGCACTGCGGCAAAAAACAACATACAGTTTCAACCGTACAGGTCGAATAATTTTGCACACCTACTTTTTTCCATACTATGTGGTGCACTACTCAGTACGTACGCGTACGTACTGGTAGTACGTCACGATCGTACTGACAGTACGTGGCGATAGAACTAAGAGTACGTCGGCTACGTACTTTAACCGGCATTAGTCATTTAATAATTCAACTTCCGCAAGCTACAGTTGAGAGGTTGTCAGGTTATCAGGTTTTAGGTTATCAGGTTTGATACCTGTAGCAGAGAACATTCAAACCTGAAAGCGTAGCGACCTGATAACCTGACAACCTAATAACCTTAACAAGTTGAGCACTTGCGAAACTTGAAAATCTTAATTATCTTTCTTTGCCTTAGCAGCCAGTTCCTTCAGCTTGTCCTTGCCCTTGAAAGCAAATACCCAGATGAAGAAGCCAGCCAGCACAAGCAGAGTTATACCGATAACAGGACGATAGAACAGCCATGCAAGTGCAATGACAAGCAATGACCATACAATACCAATGACTGAACATACTACTCCTACGCCCCATCCGAAGATGCCAGCAATGAATGGTACAACCTTGAGTATCGCCTCAATGAATCCAAGAATACCCTTCAAACCTGCAATGACAAGCATTACTCCAATAACACGGAACACCCATAGCCACATTGAGTTGGCATCATGTTCTGACTCGAAAATATCGGCTGCGTCCTTCTTTCCCATCACAAGTGTCTGGAAACGCTTACCATTACCAGCCTTGAAAGGCTTGAATGTATCGCCATCAACCTCCGCAATGATAGTAACCTTAGCTGGTACAATCTTCTCGAATGTGACACGTACATCACCTACCTCTGGAGAACCAGGAACACGTCCATAGTAAAGGACATTGCCTGCCTGATGTACATAATCATAATCTTTCTTGTTGCTTGCATTAGCCATTGCTGTCTGAATGGAATCTTCCGAAGCCTTGACAGAATCAGAAACGACAATTGTCTGTTCTGGTTCTTTAACAGTATTCTTTACTCCATAGAAACGCTCGTATGCAGTCTGTGAACTGCTGTTAAGCAGTGAAAGCACGTCATCATTGATAGCCAATTCCATATCTTCTCTTGAAGATATACGATGAATAAGACTCTCATTGAGCTTATAAGCACCAAATGTGACATTCTCTGCCCACTGCTCTTCTGCATCTACGGTAGTGATGACAAAGTTCTTTGAGCGATAAGCCTCATCCTTGAACTCGTCGGAGCTGATTGGTCTTGACACCCACTCCTTACGATAGTTATAGGTAGTAGTAGTGACTTCCTTACCGCCAAGCTTGTCCTCTGATTTACTCTCAGAGTGCTCCACCCACTGGTAATACTCTACCTTACGCTGGAGGGATATTGCCTTTGCTCCTATGCCATACTGATTATCCACAAGCGAATCTTCAGTAGTAGCAACGGCCGTTGCGCACACCAACTCACCATCGAGAGTTGCATCCTTCTTGTTTGGATTCTCCATCTCGACATAGGCATTCTCTGCCTCGTCAAGCATCTTGTCTGTTTTCACGGCACGTCCCTCGTTCCACCACAGCAATGCTGTAGCACCGAAGAAGAGAAGGAAACCTGTACCAATACCCTTGAAGGAACGACCTACGCGCGTTCCATAACTTGTTGTTTTAACTTCTTGATAAGCCATTTTTTCAATTAATTATTTTATTATATTTTGGAAAGATTTTATCTAAAGCTTTTTGAGGTTTTAGTTTTTTTTGAGGTTTTGCAGAGGACTAGGCTGACTAGAAAGTCTATATGTTCTAGTCAGTATAGAAAAGCTAGTCAGCCTAGAAGCCCTAGAGAGTCTATAATATCTAGAGCATCTATACATAACAGCGAAAAAGAGCCACATTTATTTTTGACTCCGTCGAGCTAAAGGTTCACTTTTTCACTTACCCCTTACCTTCTTATACTCAACTTTATTCCCTCAGCATGTTCGTTGCAGAATGCATCGGCATCCTTGACAACCATGGCGAGGTAGCCACCACCACCAGCACCAGGCATCTTCCATGCAAGAACATCATCGAATGCGCTATACTTATCTATATATTCGCTCACACCCTCCTGCATCATGGCTGGGAACATGGCAACCTGAGCATCAAAGCTTGCCTTGTAAGCTGCAGCAAAGTCATCAAGATTCTTTGCCATGATAGCATTCCAACAAGCATCGGCAGCATCAGCAAGTGCCTTAACCTTGACAGGAGTGATGTCCTTACCGTCAACAACGGAGCATCCCGGACGACGAGGGAACATAGGAACCATGACAAGATGCTGTTCGAGCCAACTTAGGATAGCCTCGTCACGACACGTCTCTATCTTCTCTGGCCAGAAATGACTGTCATAGTAATGACGTGAGAGTCCCGGAATACATATACCGATTGAGTCCTGTGCTCCACTGACTATGCCGTCGCTACGCTCTGGGTCATTCTCAAAGCAGAACACAAGCTTTGCAAGCATCTCTGGATCCATGTCAGGGAGTTTGACTGGCCATATCTTCTTAATCATATTACGAGTAGAGGTAGAAAGACCGCAACGCTCGCGCACCTCGAATGTTGGATGAAGCGAAATAGTAAGCGCCCATCCCGGTTGATGACAGCTTACGTATGGCTGGTCAATCCACGTACCAGCAAGGTCAAGACGAGTAGGTATCTCACATGTAGCTGCCTTGAGGTCTGTGCTTGAACGTGCCTTGAGTCCTTCGGCAGGGTCACGCTTGAGCACCACGTATTCTATTCCGTGAGACTCACAGAACTTACGTTTCTCGTCATTGCTGCCATCCTCATTCACTACGAAGACATCAGGTTTGAGTGCCTCAACCGTTGGAATGAAGTCCATGATTCCACTACCCTGATTGATGACGGCATCCTTGACATAACGGATACTCTTGACCATGAACAGACGTTCCTTCTCATCATAGAGTGTGTGATGATTCTTATATTTCAATATCGTGGCATCAGAACCTATTCCGACATACAAATCGCCGTATTGACTTGCCTGACGGAAAAACTCCACATGACCACTATGGAGTAAGTCGTAACATCCACTTACAAATACTTTCTTCATATTATTATTCTGCAACTTTATTTTGTTTTTCAAACTGCCACAAAGATACAACATTTAAGTGAAAAACAAAACGCGAAAAGTGAAAAATAAAGTTTACACGATTTGGTTCAAGAGTTTAACATAGAAAAAAATAAGATTTAAGAACCCACTATTAAAGATAATGCGCTCCCGATATGTTTTTCGGAAGCGCATTATCATGTTTCTAAGCAGAATAATTACTGTACCTCTGGAACTGTCGTTGTTGGCGCCCATGACTTGGAAGTAACAACGTTGCCATCAGCTGTATTGACAAGTGAGATTGTAACTGTGAAAGGACCTGCTACAGATGCCGCAAATTCATTTACTTTAGTCTGAATTGTAGCATCAAGAGTTCCTACAGCTAAGTCAAACACTTTCCTTGCAGCAAGCTGATTAACATTGGTAAGCTGTTTTGTGTAGGAAGAAAGATTTGGAGCAAAAGCTTCAACAATAGCAGACTGCAAATCACCCTCAACTGTTGTTGACACCCTTAATTCATAGTTGCTGAATGTAACAGCATCATTAACATCATCCTCATCACAACTTGTGAATGCGAATGTAGAACAAAGCGCAACAACGAGCGCCATCAAAGTTTTTAATGTCTTCATATATTTAAGTTTTTAAGTTTGTAGGTTTTTGAGTTTCTAAGTTCTTAAGTTCTTAAGTTTTTAAGTTTGTAGGTTTTTAAGTTTTTGAGTTTTTAAGTTTTTGAGAGACAAAAACTATAAAGGCATGTTTAGTCCTTTATTCCTCTGTTGTTTCCTCCTCTTCGGCTACAGGTTCTTCTTCTGTTGCAGGAGCAGAATAGGACGTATCAGCCTTGACGGTGTCGGCAGCAACGGTGTCCTGCTGATACACTACGATGTCTGGAGTCTCGTCAATTACGAAAGTATCTTCCTCGGCTATTGAGTCTGCACCAGCACCCTCAAAGGCGTGCATCTTAGGACGTGCATTCTGATCAAAGAATGCAAGACCGACAAAAACGACGAGCGAAGCAGTAAGGAATCCGATAGTGGATAGCCTTATAGCCTTATCGTCAGGTTTCTTATAAGTAAAATAGTAACTGAGACACCAAAATGCAAGGACAAACAAAAGCCATACAATAGATGCCCAACTGAATCCAAATATTGCACTCTTGATGATAAGAACCAAGAACACACATACTGACACGAGCATACCCATCTGGAAGAAGGCACGCTTGGAATTACCCTTATTGTTTCGCATATTCCTATTATTTGTTACAAAATTATACAAAGTTTATCGAATAACATCAATGAAGCATACTTTTTTTTGATTATACACCCAAAATATCCTAACTTTGCAGTACAAAAGTCAAAGGTAAGTTCCAATAACTAAGATTTAGGACGCAAAACAACATTAGGATTACGATTATTCATAAATGAAGAAATATATATATTTTCTCGCTCCACTTCTCGCAGTTTTAGGATGTAAGGATAATGCAGGATGGAGCGGCATGGAATTTGTCAAGGTACAGGACAGCATACAGGCACCATACGACATCGCTATCGACATGGAGTTTGCCAACGGCAAGAACCCAGAACGCCAAAAGGTGGCAAACATCATCAATGCAAAACTTCAAGACACGTTTCTTGAAAAGGTTGACACAACCAACCTTCCTTCTTCCCTGAAGGAATACATCAACAAACTTTGTGACACATACAAGGCAGAGGATGAGGAGTTTCACCTCAACCGCTTTGACCATCTATCTGGACACTTTGAGTACGGACTCAATGGTGTAATCAACTACATACTTACAGAGGACTATTTCGGCGGAGGTGCCCACCCTACGAGCAACACCACCATACTTTGTTTCAACGAAGATACAGGCGAGCTTATCACCACCGACCGTCTCGTGGTTGACAGCTGTCGTCACAAGTTGATGGACAAGCTCACCACACGACTAATGGAGAACGTAGGAGCACCAGACATTGACTCTCTCCGTTCACTCGGTTATCTTGACATGAGCAATATGTTCATCTCTGATAACTTTAAGTTGGGTGCGGACTCAATTTCCTTCCTCTACAATCCGTATGACATAGCACCATACGCCCTCGGTAGCACAACCATCTCCTTTGCATACGATGAACTCAAAGGAATTATTATAATTAACAATTAATAATTAACAACTAAGCGAAGCGGTCTCACTGACCGTAGGGAAGTAATTAACATGCTTATTCCCTGAATGGAGTTCTTCCATTTGGGGAGTTATGAGGTATGAGGTATGAGCCAGCTTAACTTTTAACTTTTAATTTTTAACTTTTAACTCCGAAGGTCTGTCCGTACGTTGCGGAACGGACAAAAAGTAGTAACCATCGGACAGAAAGTCCGAGGCGAACAAACAGAAAGTTCGTCGCCTACGTACTCATACAAGAACGAGAACACAACGAGAGGCAAGCGCATCTAAGCACTTGCCTCTCGTATTTATTACACCAGTTCAGGAATTACAATTTCTACAACTTCGGAATTGGTCAGTCATTACATTATTTATAGCCTGAGAATGTAGCTGCCATACGGTCAGTGAGAACGCTTCGCTTAGTTCTTAACTCTTAATTTATTGGGTGTCGTTCCAAGCCATGAATAGCCATTACGACGTTCATAGCCAATATCCTCAAGATGTTTTCTTGGTATTCCGTCACGGTCACAGAAGAATGGTTCTTCCGTTTCAAGGTCATAGTAACGTGCCCATAACAATGGAGCATTAGGTCTGTCAACAAGACGAATGTCATATCTTCCATCTTCACGTTGATAGCGTTCTATTGCCTTATCCTTAATCGCATGAGCCATTAACCATTCAACAGCACCACGGATGGAAGCCTTCACCTCATCCGAAGGATTGGGAATACTCTTCAACAGAAGAATAATATCTACCGTTTCACCATGTCCCGTGAGACTCGCAAGTTCAAAGGCACGAGCTGGGACTGGGGCAAGCGTCACCTCATCATGCTGCTGACACCACACCGTCAATCGTCCATTCTTACGCACCTGACACTTGAGAATACAATCCACTCCCCTATTAAAAGCCGCCATTGCACGTTTTCTCATAGACTTACTGATGTGTAAAGGCGCATACATATCCTTATTCTCTGCCACGTCACGAAGCATGAGCATAACACTCACCATGGCATTATCATTAAACGTAATCCTTGATGCATACTTCGCATCCTTCCTTGCAGGATAGAACTGAGGCCATCCTCCATTGGCATACTGCATATCCAACAGATAATGCAATCCACGAATGAAAGCATCACGATAACGCTTATCGTGTGTCTCAGCATACACCTTTGCAAGCACCTTCATCTCTGACGTTGTAGCTCCATTGTCTATGGTAGAACCGATACCCGTCTTCATACACTTGCTGATATATGCGAGGTCTGCCCCTTTCTGCCAGTCCTGATTCTTTACCCATCCTCCTGACGGCATCTGGTACTTGACAATAGAATCAGCAAGTGCGGTATTCTGAGCATCTATGGATAAAGAAGAAGCAAAGAAAATACAAAAGAATCCAAGTTTATACATATCATTAAATGTCAAATCTCAAATGTTAACTTTATTTCTCATTGGAGTTAACAGAAGTTAACGGGAGTTAATGGGAGTTAATGGGAGTTAACTACCGTTAACTACCAAATTGAATAGAATTCACACAAATCCTTTCTTTGCCCACTTCATACTGCGCCATCGCCATATAAAGATGACGCCACGTATGTTCTCATCAAGGATAAAGGCAATCCACATGCCTAAGAGTCCCCAACCAAGGGCAAGACCTAAGATGTAGCCACAGAGGACACCGGCAGTCCACTGAACACATATTCCAACATAGAATGGGAAGAACACATCGCCTGTGGCACGCAATACGTTTGTTGCATAGATATTGATAGTACGTCCAAACTCACGCCCCACATTGACCACAAGCATACCACATCCAAGAGCAATAATCTCAGGATTGTCCGTAAGCACATTGAAAATGCTGTGACCCAATACGGCACAGAGTACGGACAGAGCCATGGTGACATAGATAGACACCCTCATGACATACTTGCCAAGCACATACGCACGACGAGGCTTACCCTCTCCTACAATCTGACCTATACTGATAGAACCTGCCTGAGCCATACATATACAGAAGATATACACAAACATCACTATGTTGTTGATGTATGTGAATGTCGTCAGTTCCAGATTTCCAATCCTATTGATGAAGTATGTAATGATGACCTGCTGGGCACAATACGACATATTCTCTCCTGCCGAAGGTACACCTATCTTGAGAAGACGACGTACCTCCACCCATGGGAAAGGTGTAAACTCAGACAATGGGAAACGACGTATGTGTTTAGTAAACAATATCACGAACAGCATTACCATTGACGAGAATCGTGATACGACAGTTGATATTGCTGCACCTTCCACTCCAAGAGCAGGCATACCGAAGTGTCCAAAGATAAGAGAGTAATTGCCAATGATATTGATGATATTCACAATAAACACCACCGTCATAGGATATATCGCCTTCTTGTCAGCACGCAAAGATGCTGAAATGGTCATGTGCAAAGCCTGAAAGAACACGAACATACCCACAATCTCCATATATGGAAGTCCATACTGCATCAGTTCTGAGCGCAGTCCCATAAGCGTAAGCAACGGCTTTGCAAACACATAGAGTATGGCACTCATGGTAACTCCCAATATGAGGTTAAGGATGATTGCCACGCCAGTCACCTGTACCATTCGTCCTCTCTGCCCTGCCCCTATATACTGTGAACAGAGTACGGATGTTCCAAGATTGATAATCTGGAACACGAGGAAAGCAAATGTCACGAGCTGATTGACAAGACCTACCGCAGCAACGGCATTATCACTATACTGTGAGAGCATAAACGTGTCCACACCTCCCATAAGTGTTATGAGAAGCGTCTCAAGAAATATTGGCAAAGCCAACCTTGACAAATCACGTTTAATGCTTGACATAAGCTCTTTTTTTATTAAGAATTAAGAATTTGGAAGTGAAAAGTGAAAAATAAATTTTACTCTTTGACTTTAATTAGTAATTAATAATTAGGAATGAGTAATAACAAATTCCGTCAGCAGTTCTTTGCCGAACGGCTATTACTCATTATTCATTGCTAATTGCTCATTAATTTAACCGAATGGCTATTACTCATTTCTCATTCCTAATTCCTCATTGAATTAACTCATAACTCATCAGTACTCCACCTTGTCTTCCTTCTCTTCCCATGCCCTGAAGGCACGAAGAGCCTGTTCACGCATAATCATGCGTGTAGCAATGGAACGCTTTTCCTTAGGAAGAGCAATCTCATCATATATAAACTTATCGCTGAAATTGATAGCCTCAGCATCCTGAGCCGTATTGCCGTAGTAAATGGCAGATATACCTGCCCAATATATGGCAGCAAGGCACATAGGACATGGTTCACAAGAAGTATATATCGTACTACCCTTCAGTTGGAAATCGCCTACCTTCTGACACGCAGCTCTGATTGCACTTACCTCAGCATGAGCAGTAGGATCATTATTGGCAGTAACTCTATTCACTCCAGTAGCAATGACCTCGCCATCCCTTACGATGACAGCACCGAAAGGACCACCACCATTAGCTACATTCTCCACAGACAGGTCAATAGCCATCTGCATATATTTTTCATCAATATTATTCATAATCATTCTATTTATTCTTTATAACTATCATTGAAGCCAACATCTAACATTTTGTCACTTGCATAGTCATACGCTAATCCTTCGCTAACCTTTCGGTAACCCTTCGTAAGATTTTCTCACTTTGCAATTTGACATTATGACAGCGACATTACGAATGTTCCCTACCATGATGTAAGCAAAAAGGCACTACTGCTCTTCTTTATAATATTCGTTCCACTCTTCGAGAACCTTCTTCCAGTCGTCATTCTCTTCTGGGTTGTCAATAATCTCGCCTGCTGCAATGCGAGCTTCGAGGTCACGCTGACGGTCACGTTCACGCTTTGCCTTCATATCTGCAATGGTGGCATCATCAAGAATCTTGATGGCACCACGCTGGATGGCAGCCTGCAACTCGTCATAACCGAAAGCCTTACCCTGTTCGCCAAAGTCGCTGATATTGAACTCAAAGTTCACACGCAGCTGATGACGGATAGCCTTCTGCTGGAAACGAGTACCTGAACACTTCTTCTTGAGAAGCATTCCAATTATATCTATTTCATGTTGCGAATATTTATTTCTTCCCATTTGTTTACAGTTATATTGTGCAAATATAGACACTTTTTTACATATATGAACAATCACATTAAAAGAAATTATTACCTTTGCAATCAAAATCACTAATTAAACAAATCAAAAGTGTACATAGCAATTGCCGGAAATATAGGTAGCGGAAAGACTACTCTGACACGAATGTTGTCACACCACTATGGTTGGACGGCAAAATTCGAGCCAGTGGTGGATAACCCGTATCTGGACGACTATTACAAGGACATCAAGCGATGGACATTTGCCCTTGAGGTGTTCTTCCTCAAACAGCGATTCAAGGATATGATTGCCATTACGCAGTCAGAGGAGAACATCGTAGTTGACCGAAGCATATACGAGGGTGTACATGTGTTCACAGCTGGCAACCACGACATGGGCAACCTGTCCGACCGTGACTATGAGACATACATGAGTCTCTTTGAACAGATTACGTCCATGCTCCAGATGCCACGACTCATGATTTATCTTCACTCATCCGTACCACACCTTGTCAAGAACATTCAGAAACGAGGACGTGAATACGAGCAAGCCATGAAGATTGACTATCTTGAGGGCATGAACAAGAGATATGACGATTTCGTATTCAACAAATACACGGGCGAAAAACTTGTGATAGAAGTTGATGACCTCGACTTTGAGCACAATCCCGAAGATTTTGCATCTATCGTACGCAAGATTGATGACAGACTCAATCCAACGTTGTTTTAAGTTTTTGAGTTTGTGAGTTTTTAAGTTTTTTAGTTCTTGCGGAGAGTTTCCGCCAAGGAACAAAAACTCAATAACATAAAAACTAAAGAACTCAAAAACTTAAAAACCTACAAACTCACAAACTTAAAAACTTAAAAACTCACAAACTTAAAAACTTAAAAACTCACAAGTCGTATCAGTTTTAACTTTTAATTTTTAACTTTTAATTCAGAATCGTCGTGCACATAGCAATAGCAGGAAACATAGGATGTGGTAAGACCACACTCACAAAAATGCTGGCAAAGCGATATGGATGGAATCCTCGCTTTGAACCAGTAGATAACAATCCATACTTGGCAGATTACTATGCTGATATGCCTCGTTGGTCATTTAACCTTCAGATTTACTTCCTTGCAAAGAGATTCAAGGAAGTGGTAGAGATATCCCAGTCTGAAGAGGATATCATACAAGACAGGACAATCTTTGAGGATGCCCGTATCTTTGCACCTAACCTGCATGACATGGGCATGATGTCGGATCGTGATTTTCAGAACTATTCGGACTTGTTTGATACGATGATTTCACTCGTCAAGTTGCCTGACCTCATGATTTATATCCGTTCTTCAATTCCAAACCTTGTAGAACAGATTCAGAAACGTGGACGAGACTATGAACAGTCCATGCGTATGGACTTCCTCCAGGGGCTCAACAACAAGTATGAGGCATGGATAAAGGACTACAAGGGCAAGCTCATAATCATCGAAGGTGACAAGTGCAAGTTTGAGCAGAATCCAGAAGACTTCAAGTCCATAACAGACCAGATAGACGCACGTCTCTTTGGTTTGTTCCCAGAGATTTAACGAACAAAAATATATTATCACGAAATTAGCCACGAGTAATCAAATAATATAAATGATTATTCGTGGCTAATTCGTGATAATTCATGCCAAAAGCCGTCTTTCACCCCTTATAGCAATTCATGCTTAAATATCACCTTATTGTTTCTTACATTTATATTTCCACACAAACTTAAGGAACGAATCAAGAGATGCATGCTCTATCTGACTAAGATAGAAATGAGAGATAAAGTGTGGATGACGATGTGCATGACTGAAGAACAGCTTAGATGTGAACTTCTTTTCAAGTAACGACTGGTAATAGCGTCCCTTGTTTATAAGAGCATGAAGGTAAGCCACCTTTTCCAGATACATCTCTGTAGAATCTGCGATTATACTCTCTGCTGCATATTGTCCACTCTGCAAGGCATAATAGATGCCTTCACCCGTTAGAGGTTCAACAAGTCCAGCCGCATCACCCACGAAGAACACGGAATCCTTCCATACTGGCTTTGGCAATATATTACCGAAAGGCAGCATCGCTCCCCTAAGCGGATATTTATCCATATTCTTAACTCCCAACATCTCGCAGAATGACAACATAGTCCTATTCACATCAACATCATTCTGCCAAGGAAGCTTAACAAGTCCTATACAAACCTTCTCACCCTTGGAGAACACCCACGCATAACTGCCCTTGACAATATCAAAATATATATTGACACCACCGACATCCAAGTCACACCTGTCAACATTTATCTCAATACACATGGCACTCTTGCCCTTCTTGACAAAACATTCATCATGTCTGGCAAGAAGATGCTCTGTCGTACTGTTTGCACCATCAGCAGCAACAAGATGCTCATACCTTATGGTTCTGCCCGAAGTCAAGGTTGCCACCTTCGCCTCAAAGTCTATATCCTTGACGGCATCATTCTCTACGAGCATGCCACCCAACGACACAAAATGTTTGATAAGTTGTTCGTCAAGCAAAGGACGATTCACCAGTCTTATACGGCAATCAGTATGACGAAGTGACAAAGGCAGGTTCTTTTCTTTCTGAAGGTTACATGACACAAGCGATGTCATTCCCTTGTATAAAGAGAATGTGTCTTCCTTTGCCATCAGCACCTTACGCATGACATCGTCATATACATCCTGTCCGAGTACAGACTTAAGGCAGTCCTGCGACTTACCTGTAAACAAACCAGCACATAGCTTGACCCTTGGGAACGAATAGCGATCCACAATACAACAGCTTGCACCACCATTCAGCAGCGATATACCGCAACTGCTACCCGAAGGGCCTCCTCCGATGATAAGAGTATTAAAGTGGTAATCCATAA
>JAFYAT010000145.1 GCA_017540585.1 Bacteroidaceae bacterium
CACATGGCAGTCCTAACTTCGTAGCGGTAAGGAGTGGACGGGTCAAGATACATGGCAAGGTTAACACAAAACATCTTTTGTCTGCGGAGCTTCTTCTCCCACGACTTGTACTTCGTAGGAAGCTTAGACATCGTGTAGCGAATACTGTTGGCAACCTTCTTTGCCTCACGCTTTGACTGATAGCCAAGACTCTGTAGCATACGTGCGTAGTCAATATAGTCGCACCTGTCCTTCAAAAGACCGTGGTCGTCAAGTACTGCCATTAAGCACGCAAAGTGCCACGGCTTGAAACATTGCTTAGACATCTTAACAATCTTTTCTCTAACAAAAGGAGAATTGAACACCAATGCCTTGCTAAAGCTATTAGCTACTACCTTATTAGACTTACTACCAGCAGAAATCTCATCTGCCATGTTACCCTCATAAATGTCAGATATTCCTGACATTGTTGCGCCAAGGGCTTCTGCGCTTTCATTTTCTCCTGTTGCTAAAATCATATTTCAATTAATTTTTACATTACGGGTAGTCATTGTTATCTACCCAACTTAATTTCTTTTATTTAGTATATTGTTTTGTATAACACAAAAATACTGTGGATAAATGAATTGACCAAATCACACACACAACTTTTTTACGAAAAATGAGAGAAAAACGCAGATTTCCTAAATATATAAGATATAAATAAGATTTTGGATGAAAAATTGAGGCTTGCTTATCGTTTTACTTACACTTTAAAACTATATAAAATCTTAAGTTGAAAAACATATCAATAAAAACGCATCACGATGTAAATATTTTTTGTACGCGTACAAAAATTTTTTTGTGCGCGTACGAAATATATTTTGTTCCTCGTACTTGAAAACGCTTACTTTCATTTGAGTCCAGAACGATATGTGACATCCGTTCATTTATGTACAGAAATAAAGAAATATAAACTTCAATCGCTTTTGATTTTAAAACACCAGTCGTACATATAAGCTAACACTCAAATTTATCATGCATATTACGTTGTAGTTTGGTGGAATTTGAGTAACATTTGCAATATGTACACATAATAAACACTTATTGGAAGTTGAATATGAATATACAGGCTCTGTCAGAGGAAGACATAAAACTGCGCTACATAACTCCTTCCATCCTGCAGAAAGGATGGGCTGTGGATGACATCACGATGGAGACGAAGGTTAAATTTACTGATGGTAAGATTAACCTTAGGGGCAATATCGTGGCTCGTGGCAAGGCAAAGTATGTCGACTATGTGCTTTACTACAACCGTGCAACACCCATTGCCATTGTTGAAGCCAAGGACGCAAAGCATACCGTATATGAAGGATGGCGTTCTGCTTCGTCAGGTAATCAACGTCATCGACCAGCTTAACCTTGGCGACTATGAGGAAAGCCATGCTTTCGGCGAGATATACGAGTCAATTCTGAAGGAGATGCAGTCGGCAGGCTCAGCGGGTGAGTTCTACACACCTCGTGCACTGACTGATTTTATGGCTGAAATTATCAATCCTAAGATTGGTGACAAGATGGCTGACTTTGCTTGTGGTACAGGTGGCTTCATTGCAAGTTGGCTGAAGGCTCTCGACAAGAAGGTGCAGACAGCAGAAGACAAGGAGGAATATGTAAAGTCTATCTATGGCATAGAGAAGAAGCAGTTCCCTTACATGCTGTGTGTCACTAATATGCTCCTGCATGACATCGATTCGCCTAAGGTGATGCACGACAACTCCCTGACAAAGGACGTGCTCAATTATACTGACGATGATAAGTTTGATGTAGTCCTGATGAATCCACCATACGGAGGAAGCGAAAAGAACGATATCAAGCAGCACTTTCCTTCCGACTTGAGTTCAAGTGAGACAGCCGACCTCTTCATGGTACTTATCATGTACAGACTGGCAGAGAATGGACGTGCAGCTGTCATACTGCCAGACGGATTCTTGTTCGGTACAGACAATGCAAAGCTTGCTATAAAGGAGAAACTCCTACGTGAGTTCAACCTACACACTATTATCCGCTTGCCTGGCAGCATCTTCTCTCCTTATACCAGCATTGCAACGAATATCATTTTCTTCGACAATGATAAGGCAGAAGGAGCAGAAGAGGGATTCTGTACAAAAGATACATGGTTCTATCGTCTTGACATGCCAGAGGGCTATAAGCACTTCTCCAAGACAAAACCAATGAAGCAGGAACACTGTCAGCCTATCATCGACTGGTGGAACAACCGTCAGGAAATAGTGGATGCAGACAACAACGACGAGAAGTCACGATGCTTCACAGCACAGCAGCTTCTTGACATGGACTGCAACTTTGACCAGTGTAAGTTCCCTAAAGAAGAGGAAGAGATTCTGCCTCCAGCCGAATTGCTTGCCGATTACTACAAGAAGCGTGCAGCACTCGACCACGAGATAGACAAAACGCTTTCGGAGATTCAGCGTATATTGGGAATTGAGATAAAGAAGGATGAAGAATGAATAAATTACAGATAAGGGAAGATGCTCTCTTTGAGCATATATCCGCCCTGATAGACATTGCCCACAAGAGGGTTAAAAACAGTCATTGACACGACAATGGTTTACACCTATTATGGCATTGGACAATATATTGTGGAGGATGAACAGCAAGGAGAACAACGTGCTCAATATGGGCAGGCTGTTCTGAAGAATCTGTCTGTAAGATTGACTGATAAATATGGAGAAGGCTGGTCGGTAGAAAATTTAAAGCTATGTAGGCGCTTCTACGTGGTCTTTTCGAAAAGGGTAAACAGTGTTTACCCAATCCACTCTACAATGTGGACCCAATTCAAAGCGAAAATGCAGCACACAGTGTAGCCAATCCTTTCGCTTTTGGGAACAAACATAGATTTGGTCAGACTGCTTCCGAATGGGCCTTTTCGATATATTCCTAATTCATTAAGTCTACACCAAGTCCATCCATGAGGCAAACTATATGGAAGTTCGTCATCTATACATTTTACCTCGCCTGTAGCAAGTATATTCTCATAATAGGAACTAACAGAATCATGATATATTCTATATGAGGAATATTCCTCACATTACGAATAAAACATATATCATGGTAGAAAAATT
The DNA here is from genome assembly GCA_017540585.1 of Bacteroidaceae bacterium. Taxonomy (GTDB): domain Bacteria; phylum Bacteroidota; class Bacteroidia; order Bacteroidales; family Bacteroidaceae; genus Minthosoma. Next base: position 3,099 of record JAFYAT010000145.1, read on the forward strand.
TGAAGAATATCTTATTGCGTCTAACATGGCAAAGAACACGGTTTCAGCATATATCTATGCAGTGAACGACTTTCATTCCAACTACAAGGAATTGAACAAGAAGAACCTATTGCTGTACAAAACGTATCTTCTTGAAACGTTCAAGCCAAAGACCGTAAATCTACGAATTCAGTCTCTGAACAAGTACCTTGAGTATCTGAACAAGCCTCGTTTGCGCCTGAAGTCTGTGAAGGTACAGCAGCGTTCCTACTTGGAGAATGTCATCAGCAATGCTGATTACACCTTCCTGAAGAACAAGTTGAAGAAGGAGGATAATAAGGAATGGTACTTCGTTGTACGCTTCCTCGCTGCAACAGGCGCAAGAGTAAGTGAACTGGTACAACTGAAAGTGGAGCATGTGGATGTGGGGTATTACGACATTTATACCAAGGGTGGAAAGATTCGTCGCCTGTTCATCCCAAAGACACTCCGTGATGAGGCACAGGCATGGCTCAAAACGGTTAATAGGGAAAGTGGTTATCTGTTTCTCAACCGCTTCGGTGAACGCATTACCACACGTGGCATCTCACAGCAGTTGAAGAACTATGCCATGAAGTACGGATTGAATCCTAAGGTAGTCTATCCACATTCCTTCCGTCATCGTTACGCCAAGAACTTTCTCGAAAAGTTCAATGACATAGCATTGCTTGCTGATCTCATGGGACACGAGAGCATAGAGACTACACGTATCTACCTTCGTCGTACTGCCAGCGAGCAACAGTCAATAGTAGATAAGGTCATCACATGGTAGGTCATTATATACATATATAATATAGGTGTCTTTCGAGATAAATACTTTAAATAGGGTGCTGAATGTTATTCGTGACAACGCACCCATGATGTTGTGACAACCATTGCAAGGGTATGGAATAAGCCATATCTTTGCAGTGTCAAAATCAGAAAGCAAATGCTGAAGGTTTGACACAGAGATAATTAACCGTGCTTCTCTTAGGAGGGCACACAATAGTCACAACTCAAACACAAGTTTTATTATGGGTATCAAAGTTAAAGCAGTAGAACGTAACATTTCGTTCGAGAAGAATGTAGAGAAGTGGGCATACGTATTGAAGCCTGAACTTTACAACAAGTTGTCAGCAACAAAGGTTATCAACGAGGCTTCACTCCGTTCTGGAATCAGCAAGGGCAGCATGACTGCTGCATGGGATGCCATCGGCGAGGTTATCAAGGCATGGGCTACCGAAGGTCACTCTGTTGCCATCCCTGGACTCGGTACAACACGCTTCGGACTCCGTTCAACATCTGTGGACGATGTGAACAAGGTAAGTTCCGACCTCATCACTTCACGCAAGATTATCTTCACTCCAAGTGTGGATATCAAGTCAGAGTTGAAGTCCACATCCATCAGCATCACTTGCTACGACCGTAACGGCAAGGTGGTCAAGCAGGTTCTCTCAAGCGATGATGGCAACATCGATGAGGATGAGAACAACAACCAGTCTGATGACAATGGCGGTACGAACAACGGCAATGGTGGCGGTTCAAACGAAAGTGGATTTTAGTCAACACTAACCACCATGACAACGACTCCATTCACTCGCAAGGGTGAATGGAGTTTCTTGTTTTTCAGAATGACACAAGTCATTTACCCAAGTTTTGCAGGTTTTTAACTTGCTCATTTTACTTCTTTTTACTCCTCTTTACTACAATAGTGTCAATACCTTCACAAATGGCTTTTTCATCCGTGTTCATCTTAAATGTTCACCGTTTTTCATTCATCTTCATCCTGTTTCATTATTTGCTCAGTTACGAATTTACGAAGTGTGACAAGTCCGCCAAGTACCATATATAATAAGTAGATTTGTAGTGTCAGAGAGATAAGGCTATTCTTATTCAACATGACATGTTTTGTTTTAATTTAAAATGTTAATGTATGGTAATTACGTTTTTTGTTAAAAGAAGAAATGAAAAGTTTATTGAAGGTTCACTAATGATAAATGGTGAACACGTCTGCGATGCAGTAGAATCAACAGAAAACTGTCTGAGCACAGGCGAATATGCCTTGAGTATAGACAAGTGCCCGCTACAGAAGCATCAGATTATCATGGTTGGTTCAATGTCTCATACCGATTGTGATAGATGCACGGCATCGGATTGTGCTATCAAAAAAGTGTGGGATAAAGAAAATGACTTAATAGCCAATGCTACAGACAACGACGAGACCTCACATGATGACTTGGTAAAGTATGAGCAATCAGTAAGAGCAGACAGCCAGAAGTCTCTCTCAGAATTGTCACGTCACGTTTGTCACCGTATAGTAACGGGAAACGGAGTGAATGGTAAGAACGACGGTCGCATAGTAGTAGGCAAACGCATCGCACCAGGCATAGTGATTAACAGCAAGGATGTTCACCACAAACTATTCAAACGTATAGAGAAATCCATTGCTCGTGGTCACACCCCAATATTGGAGATTTTATAGACTGGGTACATTAATTAATTGTGGGACTCACGTTAAATAGAAATAGTCCAGCTTGACAAGATGTCAAACTGGACTATCATTTATATTGTTTGTCTTTAATAGGTGTGCAAAATTATTTTTATAATGATTGTATTGATTAATGATGTAGGTTCAGCGCATAAAATAAATGAGTGTAGTGACTCCTACTCGATTGTTTTTAGGCGTTGAAGATGCGCAGTAGGCGGTGCAAGAATTGTAAAAAATAATTATGCACACCTACTTATCCTTTACTTTTAGCAGCAACAACCGTTGCAGGTGCAATCTCGTATTTGGAGACGCTATAGAATAATCGTACGTTAATTTATTTGTCTTTTGCCAAAGCAATCAACCTGTTTACGAGGTTACGAGTTGGCTCTATTTTTGATTTGACCTCTTCTTCTGTAATCTGAATCATGCAATTATAGTCACTTCTTTCGCGAAGCCCCTGCATTCTGCCATAGAACTTTCCTTCTTCTCTCGTAAGTAGTCCTGACGTTACATAATACTGTCCAATGGACATGCTGACACCTTGATGACTCTTTACCGGATGCAAATCCTTAATCAGCAAAGCACATGCAGCATGAAACAAAGCATAATAGAGTCTGTTTGCCGTTGTTGACCAAAGCTTATTGGCTACTAGAATATCAATTTCTGCCATTATGCTCTGTGCTCTTTCTATCTGAAGTTTTATGATGTCAAATCTGTTTTCTTCTTCCATGTTAAACTAAAATATGTTTATCGTGTTCAACATTTTCATAAAAAGGAGTTGATTTCATCTTGTTCCACTCGTCTATGGTGTATAGTTGAGGACTTATAGGTTCACCTATCTCCCAACTGAGTTCTGTAAATGAATCAAAGCAGTTGGCATAGTCAGATTCTTCTATTTTAGGTTTGTTGAACAAGAGCAACAAATCCCAGTCTGAGTCATTATGCCAGTCACCACGTGCTCTTGAGCCATATAAAAGTATATGACTTCCTGATGGCATATTGTTCTTCCACAATGTTGATGCCAGATTGACTATTCTTTCTCTACTATTCATATTAAATCCATTTACGTTACAAAAATATGACTTTCTATTGACATCACCAAAATATCCGCTATGTTTTAACAAATCAGCTTTTTCAAGATATCTTTTCTGCCGTTATTGTTTTTTGATTGTAAAGAATTATTCATGTGACATATAAAAAGTCCAGCTTGACAAGATGCCAAGCTGGACTTTCATTTATTCTGTTTGTCTTTATCCTTTACTTTTCGCAGCAACAACCATTGCAGGTATGGAACGAGCTGCCGTCGAAGCAGTGAGTACATATCTTGTCCTTTGGAAGACCGATAGCCTCGATGATGGTCTCAAGCTTTGAGAACTTGAGGCTGTCAAGACCGAGACGCTTCGCAATCTCTGCAACCATTGCCTTGTACTCAGGAGAGTCCGTAGTGGCGTATGCCTTGATTCTCTCATCAGCAATCTTGACGTTCTCCGTACTATGGGCATCCTTGAGGAGAGTAGCTTTTGTGTTACCTGTCTCGAAGTCTTGAATCACACGGCGAGTGATGAGTTCAAGCTCATTCTTGCTCGCTGAGAAGTTGATGAACGGACAAGCGTAGATAAGTGGCGGACAAGCGATACGCATGTGTACCTCCTTTGCACCAAGCTTCTTGAGAGCCTTTGATGAGTCGCGCAACTGAGTACCACGGACGATGGAATCGTCGCAGAAGAGGCAGCGCTTGCCGTTGAGCACGTCCTTGTTTGGGATAAGCTTCATCTTAGCTACGAGGTTGCGCATCTCCTGGTTGGCTGGCATGAACGAACGAGGCCAAGTTGGAGTGTACTTTGATATTCCTCTCTGATATGGAACTTTGCTTCCTGCAGCATAACCGATAGCCATGCCCACACCTGAGTCAGGAATACCGCCTACGCTGTCAATCTCTACACCATCGGTCTCGCCCATCTTGAAACCTGTTGTATATCGTACGTCCTCCACATTCTTGCCTTCATAGCATGAAGTTGGGAAGCCATAGTAAATCCAAAGGAACGAGCACACCTGCATCTTTGTCTCTGCCTTGCGGAGCACCTCCATGCCATCAGCCTTGAGCTTGACAATCTCGCCAGGACCTACGAAGTATGAAGTCTCGTAACCAAGGTTAGGGAAAGCAGTTGACTCGCTTGTAGCAGCGAACGCACCATCCTTCTTACCGATGACGATAGGAGTACGTCCCCAGAAGTCACGGGCAGCGATGATTCCGTCCTCAGTGAGGAGAAGCATTGAACACGAACCCTTGACTGTACGATACACGTTCTCGATACCATCCACGAAGGTCTTACCTTTTATAATAAGAAGACCCACTAACTCGGTCGGATTTATCTTACCTGAACTGAATTCGGACAGGTGCATATTCTCCTTGAGTAGTGAGTCTGCAATTTCCTCCATGTTGTTAATCTTGGCAACCGTAACGAGTGCGAAACGTCCAAGATGCGAATTCATCAACATTGGCTGGGCATCCGTATCGCTGATGATGCCAATACCACTGTTTCCCTTGAACTTCTCCAACTCGCTTTCAAAACGCGTGCGGAAATACGTGCTCTCAAGATTGTGGATAGCACGATAGAAACCACCCTCGCGGTCATACGTAGCCATACCTCCGCGTTTAGTACCGAGGTGCGACTGATAGTCTGTTCCATAAAACAGGTCTGCTACGACTGGCTCGAGTGACACTGCTCCAAAAAAGCCTCCCATAAATTGTAGATGTTACTTTGTTTATGTTAAAATGATGTTCAATACTTATACTTTCCGTCCACACCACTTGCGCCATATGTTCCGACACAAACTGAAACGGACATCCTAAAACCAAAGGCGTAAGGGGAATACAATTCGCCCTTCCATCAAAAAACCGAGCAAAGTTAATCATTCTTCACAAAAATTTCCGTACTTTTGCAGTAAAAAATAACGCAGAAGCGTAAAAAAACAATAGTATTATTTTTTAAGATATATTTTTCAAAGTGAATTATTGCATCACAATTGGATTACTCATAATATCCAACATCTTCATGACCTTCGCTTGGTATGGTCACCTCAAACTTACTGAGATGAAGATTTTGCCAGCGAATGCTCCACTCTACGTTGTTATTCTCCTCTCATGGGCAATGGCATTGATGGAATACATGTTCATGGTTCCAGCCAACCGCTATGGTTTTCGTGGCAACGGAGGCGCATTCTCACTTATGCAGCTAAAGATTATTCAGGAAGTAATATCGCTCACGGTATTCACTGTATTTACCGTTGTCTGCTTCAAGGGCGAACCTCTCGAATGGAATCACTTGGCAGCATTCTTTTGTCTCATCTTGGCTGTATTCTTTGTATTCATGAAATGATTTCTTTCATTTTCTTGTAGTAAAATGAAGTAAAAAGAAGTAATTACGCTATGCTTCATGGAGTTAAAGGACGTATGACTGACGGTTCAAAATTAACCAATTCTCTGAGTCCTCTGTGGTCTCTGTGTTTGGATTACTGCGAGAACTTAAAAACATAGGAACTCAAAAACTCAAAAACTTAAAAACTCAAAAACTTAAAAACTTAAAAACTCACGAACCTAAAAACTTATAAACTCAAAAATATGAAAGCAATATCAACAACAAACGCTCCAAGTGCTATAGGTCCATATAGCCAGGGCATCGAGGCTAACGGTACAGTTTACGTTAGCGGTCAGCTTCCTATCAACCCAGCCACAGGCGCATTTGCTGAAGGTGGCATACAGGCAGAAGCGCGTCAGTCTCTCACCAACATCAAGAATATCCTTGCTGAGGCAGGACTCACGATGTCAAACGTAGTAAAGGTGACAGTTCTCCTTGCCGACATCAACGACTTCGCAGCCGTAAACGAGGTATATGCCGAGTTCTTCACAGCACCTTACCCAGCACGTTCAGCCTTCGCTGTTGCAGCCCTTCCAAAGAACGCAAACATCGAAATTGAAGCAATCGCTGTAAAGTAACCATCTTCAGCCATACTTGACTGAATAAAAGAACCTATACCATCATTGGTAGTCAAAAGGCAACTAAATGCAAAAGGGCTTCAGCCAAAGATGGCTGAAGCCCTTTTTATTTCAGTATTTTCTTCAATTCATGTGCAATCATCTTGCTATATTCTGTAGCTCCTTTCCTGTTCATATGGGATGAATCATAGAAATATATTTTATTTCGAGAAATAGTCTCCTCGTTCACATGTAAAAGATATGGGATATTGTGTTTATTTGCCAAAGACATTGCTATATCATACTTAGAACTACGATATCCTTTATATATCGGTGATGTTGCCAACACTAATTGAATACCTTTTTCCTGACACTCCTTTATTAATAATTCAAAATATTTTATTTTAAGAGAGTCAACATTATATGGTGTTTCAACCGATGTGATTGAAGGCTCATATTTCATCACCTTATCTTTTGGACGATATCCTTTATCCGAGGATTTACTTGGTGCAACCATATCGCTAAAATAAGGTAACAATTTTGAATTGTATCTATATGCGTTAGACATCATCTTATATGGTTCATACGAATCGACATCCTCAAAAACGTGACGAATTGATTGGTGATTATAAAATGCTCTCATTCCGCCTAAATATTTGTTGTCAGGCTCGTTAACAAGTAAATCAAATTTTGGATGTATGTCATATACAATAAGTTTTGGAGAATATCTTTCAGTTATCAACTTGAAACGCTGATAAAAATACAAGATTCCCATTCCATCCATTCCACAATTATAACATGACATTTCCAAAGAGTCAGAAATGATATTTGGATCGTAATGATGGAAACATCTTGAAGAACCAAAGAACAATACTTCATCTTTCAATTCTTCATGAATATAATTTGCAAGTCCTGTATCCCCGCCTTTTGTATGTACACGCATATATGTAAAACCTAATCCAATAAAAAAATCAATAATTATTACGAAAACACAGAACGAAGCTAATTTGACCAAATATTTTTTCATAGAAATTGAATACTTAAAATGACACATAAATAAACTGGCCAGAATCTAAAACACCAAAAAGCAATAAAGAAAAGAATAATAACAAATATGTAAACCATCGTACATATCTATAGTGATTATTCATCATGGTTACTTGTGAATACTCGCTCAACATATCTTTTCCTATCACAACAATAAGCACGCTAACATTAGTTGTTATCATTGTTTTTGTGTCGTAAAAGAAATCAAGACTCCTATCTAAACATATTCTCTCAATCACCCCTACGGCATCTCCTATGGTTGGCATCCTAAAAAATATCCAAGCAAGGTTCACAAGTAAGAATGTAACAAGAATGCGCAAAGGTTTAAGTCTATTCAAAAGCATAGACTCTGCATACCTACCCTTCGGATCAAGTCCAAGTGCCTTTTCTGCAATCTGAAATACACCATGCAAAGCACCCCATACCACAAATGTCCAGTTCGCCCCATGCCATAATCCACTCACAAGGAAAGTAACCATTATATTCATATATTGACGAACAGTAGAACATCTACTACCACCAAGAGGGATATACACATAGCTTGTCAGCCAACGAGTGAGAGAAATATGCCACCTACGCCAGAAGTTGGTTATGGATGTCGCAAGATAAGGACGTTCAAAGTTATTGACAAGGTCAAAGCCCAATGTCTTTGCTATACCTACTGCCATCAACGAATATCCTGCAAAGTCGCCATATATCTGGAATGTGTAAAATATACTTGCCACAAAGCATGTTATACCACTATAATGCTCATAGTGCTCATAAACAGTATCCACATATATACCCAACCTATCAGCCACAACGACCTTCAGGAACATACCCCATAACAGTATCTGCAATCCTTCCCGGGCCTGTTCATAGCTAAATGGCTTGGGAGACTTTATCTGTGGCATAAGCTCAGAATACCGACTAATCGGACCGCTTGCTGTCTGAGGAAAGAAAGAACAGAACAAGAGATAGTCTGTAAAGTTTTTCTCTGGTGATATTTTACCATAATATACATCAAGCATATAGCCAACAGCCTGAAATGTATAGAATGATATTCCGACTGGCACAGCCCAATTCAAGCCGGGAAGCGAGAAATGAAAGCCGCATAATTCCAGCAAAAGAATACCAGATTCATTTACAAAATCATAATATTTAAAAAGTACAAGAGGCAATAAAGAAAGAATCAAAAAAACAGAAAGTAACAGCTTCTTCTTTTCTTGCTTACACCCTACAATCTGTTTGCTTCCTACAAAAGTAAGCACACTAACAAAAAGTAGGACACCAGCAAAGAATGGCTTCCAATTCATATAAAGAAGATAACTCACGAGTAAGAGTACCCACTTCTTTATCACATAATATTTACTTGGCACAGCCCAATATATCACAAATATGGATGGGAATATTAGCCAGAAATTAAAACTATTAAAAAGCATTATGTTATCTACTTTGAAAAATGTATCTGATAGCTTTCTTAAGCCTTGTATTATCTATCTTTAATCCCTCCTGAATATATCCCTCGTATATACCTTTTCCTTTACGTCATCAAGACAAGAGTCGTAGCGATTTGCGATGATGACATTGCTGTCCTTCTTGAATGTAGCAAGGTCATTAACCACCTTACTACCAAAGAATGCACTTCCATCCTCAAGCGTTGGCTCATAGATGATGACCTCAGCATTACGTGACTTCAGACGCTTCATGATTCCCTGAATAGCACTCTGACGGAAGTTGTCGCTGTTAGACTTCATCGTGAGTCGATAGATACCGATAGTGATGCCTGTTCCATCGTTCTCACCTTGTATATATGTCTGACCGACACTCTGTCCCTGACACTCCTTACCCATGAGAGCTTTAGCCTTGCGAAGAACAGCATCAGCAATGTAATCCTTACGCGTACGGTTACTCTCAACGATAGCCGACATCATGTTCTGTGGCACATTCTGATAGTTGGCGAGGAGCTGCTTAGTATCTTTTGGCAAGCAATAGCCACCATAGCCGAACGATGGGTTGTTATAATGAGTACCGATACGAGGGTCAAGTCCCACACCATTGATTATGGCTTGCGTATCGAGTCCCTTAACCTCTGCGTACGTATCAAGCTCATTGAAGTAACTTACACGAAGAGCGAGGTAAGTGTTCGCAAAGAGCTTCACGGCCTCAGCCTCCGTCATACCCATGATGAGAGTTTCAACGTCCTCCTTTATAGCACCTTCCTGAAGGAGCGAAGCAAATGTCTTAGCGTATGTCTCTATGTCAGGATTACCGATAGCCTGAATAGCCGCATTCTCTTCATCAAACTCGTTACCAGTAAGTATCTTTGGATATCCTACGATGATGCGTGAAGGATAAAGGTTGTCGTAAAGAGCCTTTGACTCACGCAAGAACTCTGGAGAGAAAAGCAGATTGAACTTCTTGCCCTTCAGCTCAGGCTTCAACAAGAACTGAAGCGCATACTTCTTGTAAAGCGAACGACAGTATCCCACTGGAATAGTTGACTTGATAACCATCACCGCATCAGGATTAACCGAAAGAACGAGGTCTATCACATCCTCCACGAAGTGCGTATCAAAGAAATTCTTCACCGGGTCATAATTAGTCGGAGCCGCAATAACCACGAAATCTGCATCCTTATATGCTGCGGCACCGTCCAACGTGGCAGTCAGGTTCAGGTCCTTCTCTGCCAAATACTTTTCAATATACTCATCCTGAATTGGAGAAATATGATTATTTATTTTCTCAACTTTTTCTGGAATCACATCTACAGCTACCACTTTGTGGTGCTGTGCCAACAATGTTGCAATACTGAGTCCTACATAACCTGTTCCTGCAACAGCGATATTTAAGTCGTTAAATTGTCTCATATATTAAATGTTTATTGTTTTCTGTAAAAATCAATTAAATAAATTTTAGTTTTGTAAGTGCTCAACTTGTTATGTTATCAGGTGTAAGGTTATCGGGTTGCTATGCTTTCAGGTTTGAATGTTTAATACGACAAGTATCAAACCTGATAACCTGATAACCTAAGACCTAACAACCTCTCAACAGAAACTTGCGGAAGTTGAGTAATTTTGTCTTAATGCAATATTATTTCCTAAATTTATGTGAGAATTCCTTATCATATAGTTTGCTGAGACCTTGACGGTTGTCTATTGCTTCTCCTACGACAATCATAGTGGTAAGGTTCAGCTTGTTCTTTTTCATTATTGCTGCAAGGTCGCATAGTTTGCCACGGAATATCTTCTGGTCTTTCCATGTGAGCTTGTAGCAGCATGCAACGGGTGTCTCAGGCGGATAGCCACCAGCGAGGAGTTCATCCTGTACTTGTTGTGCAATACCTGCGGAGAGGAAGATGCACATGGTACTTTGGCTTTGGGCAAGGAGATGGAGTTTTTCCTTATCTGGCATAGGAGTACGACCTTCGCCACGAGTGAGGATGATGCTCTGTACCTTCTCTGGTATCGTGAACTGTGAACGTAGCTCGGCTGCAGCTGCAAGGAATGAACTGATGCCTGGGGTGATGTGATAATCCATACCGTACTGGTCGAAGAAATTCATTTGCTCCTGAATGGCACCATATATACATGGGTCACCAGTGTGGAGTCGTACCACAAGACAGCCTTTGTCGTAGAAACGCTTCATGAGTTCAAACTGTTCCTCAAGATTCATGTTGGCTGAGGAACGTACCGTTGCACCAGGCTTGGCACAATGTGTTAGTTCTCGTGGTACAAGGCTGCCTGCATAGAGGATGAGATCTGCTTCTTCGAGGAACTTGCGTCCACGTACACTAACGAGATCTGGGGCGCCTGGACCTGCTCCAACAATTTCGATATGTCCTTGGCGTTGTATGCCTTCATCGCAAGCAAGAGCGTAGGTGTAGTGTGATATCTTTCCATTCACGTTCATGCTTCCTTTCTGTTTCTCTATGACAAGAACTGAATGTTTGTTTGGACACTTGGCACTCGACTCAGCCACTCCATAACAACCTGTCACTTCAAACACCTTGTCCGAAGGGTTAGGTATCTTGACTTTGTTTAGTTCTTCGGCTGTGTATATCTTTAATTCGGCATGAGGCATGAGACGACAAAGTTCGGCAATCAGAGGCTCGTCTTTCTTGAGTTCTATACTGCCTATTGTTGCTATCGACTCGCTTGCGTAACCAGCCGCTCCAATCTCGCTTATGAGTTGTGGCGCAATCTCAACTGGTGCCATGAGCTGACATCCTACACCGAGGTGGAGGCACTTTGGATAGTACTGGAGGCAAGGAATGTCCGAAGACGAGTATTTCTTAGGACTTACTATGATGAGTAACTCAAAAGGATTGCCATTTGCATTCGGTTTGCTCATCTCTCTACGGGTGTAGAGCGAATAGTCATTGTAGCTATGGAACACTTTGACGTGCTCTGGCTTTGTCTGTTCCATGTATCTTGTTCCGTCATCCTCTGTTTCAAGCACGAGTGCTGTCTTGTGCTTGTTGACAAAGAGCGTGATGACGTTATTCATGCGTTGTGCGGCAAGTCTCTTGCCACCAGCCATGGCTATCGTCCATCCGTATTCTTGCGCAATGGTGTCGAGTGCCCAGAGTCCTGTGTTGTCGCTCTGTGTAGTCACGACTGCTTCGCCACCTGTTATTGTGGCTATGGTTGTGGCAAGCTTGTTTGCCCCACCTATGTGACCGCTCAACACGCTTACCACGAACTTACCTGTGGAGTCAACACATACTACGGCTGGGTCTTCGTGCTTGTCGTTGATGCAAGGTGCTATACTGCGCACGCATATTCCCATCGCTCCTATGAATATGAGTGCATCCGACTGTGTGAACAGTTCCTTTGTTGCATCCGTTACCGATGTGATATTTGTGCATCCGTTAAGTTCACCCTTATGGTAAATCGTAACGGTCGCCCCTTCGTTTATTTCGCTCAACTCAGTCTTGAGTGTTCTTGCGAGCGAAATGGATGTTTCTGATATGAGGATGATGGAATATTTCATAACTGCCCCCCTCTAACTCCCCCGTTGGGGGAGGATGCCTCCGGGGCGAGGCTTGGATATGATTTATTTAAAATACAGAAATCTAAATACGAGTAATTGATGATATTCGTTAGTCACCCCTCCCCATAGAGGGGGAGGGGATGGGGGAGAGAGTCTTCTGTTTAACTCATCTCCAAACCGAATGCTTCTTGAAGTTTCCTTAGGGATTCGTATTCTTTGTACAATTCCTGTAATTGCTCGAACTTGCTGAGAATCTTCTTTCGTTCTGTTACCTCGCTTAGGCGTACCACCATACGAATGTTAGGATTGCCGAATGCCTGCTGGATAAATGCCTGTACACGTGGAACGTATTTGTTGTACATCGACTCTATCACAGGGTTTTCTGCGAGAATCTCGAATGTCTCGCCACTCTCAAGAATAGTTGGCTCTATATTGTTGAACCTGCCTGCCATAGCAGTCTCATCCTTGGAGAGGGTGAGGGAGAATCGTTTCAACTCAATCATGAGTTCCGTCTGCGTGAGCGGTCTTGATTTGCTGACTGTTGAGTCGTCGTACTGTGGAATCTTCTCCAACTTCTTCTTCGTTTCTTCTTCCTCCTGACGTTTCTTGTCGGGTACGGCATTAAGGATGGAGAATCCCGTAAAGCTTCGTCTCAACGGCTGAGCGGTAGTGGTTGGCGCCATGACATGCTCTGTAACTGTCTGTGGCGCTGGTGCTGATGCAACTGCTGGGGCACCAGCTACGTTTGTTGCTGGTGCGGGTGAAGCTGCCTGTGGTTTAGGCACGCTTACAGAGGCAGTATTGCTCTGAGCAATCTGCCTGAATAGTGGTCTAAGAATCTTTCGGGGGCTACGCCCCGAACCAGGTACGTCCTCCCCTTGAGCTGCCTGTGCCACTTGTATGAGTGTTAGCTCCACAAGGAGACGACGATTTTGGCTCTGTTTGTAGTTTAGGTCGCAGTCGTTGCACAGCTTCATGGCAGAGAAGATAAATTTAGGCTCACACTTCTGTGCCTGAGCATGATACTGTTGACGCACGTCATCGCTTGCTTCTATGAGTTTGAGTGTCTGCTCATCGCGACTCATGAGAAGGTTGCGGAAATGTGTTGAAAGACCATTGATGAAATGTTGTCCGTCAAATCCCTTGCTGAGAATCTCGTTGAACGTGAGCATACACTCCGTTATCTTGTTTTCGAGACAGAAATTAACTATCTTGAAATAGTATTCGTGGTCGAGTACGTTAAGTGTCTCGATGGTACGCTGGTATGTGATGTTGCCACCACAGAAACTTGCTACCTGGTCGAAGATACTGAGGGCATCACGCATACCACCGTCTGCTTTCTGTGCAATCACGTTGAGTGCTGAAGGCTCGCTCGTGATGCCTTCCTTTGCAGCTACTGAAGCGAGGTGAGCCACGATGTCCTCTACCTTCATGCGGTTGAAGTCGTATATCTGACAACGGCTAAGGATGGTTGGGAGAAGCTTGTGTTTCTCCGTTGTGGCGAGAATGAATATTGCGTGATGAGGTGGTTCCTCAAGAGTCTTCAGGAATGCGTTGAAAGCAGCTGTTGAGAGCATGTGTACCTCGTCGATGATGAACACCTTATACTTTCCTATCTGAGGCGGTATGCGTACCTGCTCTATGAGTTGGCGGATGTCATCCACGGAGTTGTTGCTGGCAGCATCAAGTTCATGGATGTTGTACGAACGCTGCTCGTTGAAAGCTTTGCATGACTCACACTCATTACAAGCCTCTCCGTCCTCCTTTGGATTGAGACAGTTGATGGTCTTGGCAAAAATACGTGCACACGTAGTCTTTCCCACACCACGAGGACCGCAGAAGAGGTAAGCATGAGCCAGTTTGCCGTTCTTGATTGCATTCTTCAAGGTTACGGTAAGCGAAGACTGTCCAACGACAGTATCAAATGTCGCTGGACGGTACTTTCGAGCAGAAACTATATAGTCTTCCATAAATCAAATTACAAATGTTTTCTGCAAATATAGCGAAAAAAGATGATTCGTTGAACATTCAACAGAAAAAAATATTCTATTTTATTTCACTCTTTCTTTTATTGGCCTTTGTTGTCCTTTATGAATGCTTTATCTTTCGTTTATGTTGCTATCGAAATTGTTGCATTCGTTTGCAGACGATGGAAAAATATGAGAGTGCCCAGAAAGTCTTTTTGGGGCGTACTTTTGTGCTCATTTTGGAGTTCTTGTGAGAGTCAGTACTTAGTCAGTACTTTGTCTCTACTTTAATTTTGATTAAAATTAGAGAATATGTGGTTCATGTTCTATATGTTTTTAACTTTGTGGGTCTGTTCCGATTATTGTATAATGTTTTGAGGATTTCGGTAAGAAAATAGCTCGGATTAGGTACGGACGAATTACGGACGAATTACGGACGAATAACGGAGGAATAACGGACTATGAACTTTAGGACAATAATCGGATAAGTATATGTAATTTCGTCTCTCGATTCTGAATAATACAACAGCTGACTATAGACAGGTTGTTACTTGAATCATGTAATCTGTTTTTGGGTAAAAGTGATTTAATGAGAAAAAGTGTATAAAATAGTTTAAAACACGTAGAATTGTACAAAAGGAGAAGTTTTTCATACGATGATTGAATAAAATAATATGTTTTATATTATATTTGCACCCGTTTTATACAACTATGTATTTTATCGATAAAAAATTAACGGTATTGTTCACACGATTTATTAAGAGTTTATTCGTAGGATTATTGTTCTTTGTCTGCATGCCTCTTCATGCTGACGAAGAGTTGAATCTTGACAGCATCACGGACGAGAACTTTGTGATTGCGTCCTTGCTCATATATGATCAGGACACAGCACCCGTTTCGTACCTTGGTCACGCATGTTTCCGTATGCGATGCCCAATGTATGGTCTTGACTATTGCTTCGGCTACACGTCGGAGGCTAAGGATAATGAGGAGTTGCACATGATTATGGGTGACCTTCACATGGGCATGTTGCGATGGACAACGGAAGAATGTCTTAAGACAAACCGTGAAGCAAGGCGAGGAGTGACAGAATATGTCCTTAATCTTCCAGTCAAGGCAAAGCAGAACTTATGGCGTATTCTTGACGAACAGGTTGAAAGAGGTTTTGAACTCTTGTTTGACTACGAAAAACGTGGTTGTGCTCACAGTTCATTGGGATTTATTAGAGAGTCGCTTGACACCATGCAAATGCATACAGAATGGCCAGAAAAACTTGTAGGCACCACAAGACGTCAGGCTTTTCATCGATGTGTGGATATGGATACATGGACGGCTTCGTTAATTGGTTTTATCTTTAGTGGCTCTGGCAATTTGCCTGCTTTGCCATACGAGAACGCGATTATGCCACAGGAGCTTGTTGATGTTCTTCGTGCTTCAACCGTTGCTGGCAAACCTGTGATAAGTGGCGAGGGTGTCCGCGTGGTGGAGGGCAAGAAACTCACGTCCTTTTGGTTTACGCCTAATATGGCTGCTATTGTGTTACTCATACTTACGATAATATGTAGCATTTGGCAGAAGCCTTATATGACATACGTACTCCTCGGAATTCAGACTGTACTCGGATTGTTATTATGCTATCTTGTATTCTTTTCTAATCTTCCTTTTACGGAATGGAATTTGTTGATGTTGCCACTCAATCCTCTTCCACTCCTTTTGTGGAAATGGCGTAAGATGTGGCGTGTGGCATACGCATGCGCTATCCTTCTATGGATAATTTTCATGATTATCGTACCTTATCCTCAGACAGAATCATACATGATTATACTCTCATGCGCAATATGTGTTTCGTATATAGATATTAACAAGATTGGAGGCAGAATCTTGATCGAACTCAAAAGATAATCTGTCTTCTGGAGAGAAATACCGTAATATTTGCGCCATTTGTGTATTGGTTAGAAAAAGAAAGAGTTATTTAATATATTATTTTTGAACAGATTTTATTTGAAAAAATAACTAAATTTGCGCCGTAAAACGTTGTGAAGCAGCTCGCACTTGGCAATTTAATCAAGTTTGATTGCACTCACTTAATTGCAGCATTGCATAGATAAAACACTCAATATGATTTTTTATTTGAATAGAATCATGAACAAGAAAACCATCTTCTCCGTACTGCTTGCTGTCGTAAGTATTACAGCAAGTGCCTCCGTTCCTGACAGCTTGAAGAAAGACTTGGAGGACTATGACTATTTGGTCAGTTTTGTGGAAAAAAACTATGCTCCCTTCGATGCAATCATGCAGAAGGGCTATAAGCGGGAATACAAATCCCTGAAGAAGCAGATTCGAACGCAGTTGTGCAAAGGAAAATCAGATTTGGAAAAAGCAGTCACGGACTATGCCATGTGGTTCTATAGCCAATTTGATAGGCACATAGAAGTTGGAATAACAGCATTCTATATGGCACGAGCTAACATGATGAATGAGGCAATCATTAAGTTGGATAGCACAATACTAACCAATACAGAATTCGAATATGCCCCCAAGCCTGTCTCTTGCAAAGTAGATTCCCTAACATGGCTTATTCGCGTTCCTTCATGCAGTTTTGATTACTATGAATGGACAATAAATGCTTTGCGGCAGTTTGACGAATCTTCCTGCGAAAACTTGATTATTGATGTTCGTGAAAATGACGGAGGCGGAGATTCTGTATGGAGCAGATATTATGATATGTTGTATGACCATCCAGGCAAGCCTTCTGTCAGTTGGTTTCGCAATACTCCTGAAAACTTAAAGTTTTGGAAAAGAGTGGTAGCGAGTGTCCAAACTCCTGAAGAGTACGTAAAGAACTTTATCAAAGAGTGTGAATCTTCAAAGAAGAAATTCTTGAAATGGGGAGAAGATTTTGGTGATACAGGACGTAAGCCAACAACACGCATCAGACGAGCAGCCGTATTAATCGACTTTCTGACGGCAAGTGCAGGGGAAAGTATTGTTGATTTTGTCAAAAATCATAGTGACCGCGCCAAAGTATATGGAATATGTAATACCTTGGGGAGCAATTTAACTGGCAATTGCTGGGATGAGGCAGTATTGCCCAACAGCAAGATTAAGGTAGGTTATGCCACAACCGTAGATTCTGGTTTTTATGAGAAAGATTTCTCTGAAGGTATTGGCATTACTCCTGATGTTATTATCCCATTGCCAGTGGCAAGAAAACTTACAGACAACATCGACGAGTGGGTGTTGTGGGTAGCGGAGGACTTGAAACGATAAAAGTCCAAAGTAAATATAATGAAGAGAAGAATCACACACGGAGATTGCAAGGTAACTGTAAGTAAGATGGACAAGCTCATCAAACAGTATGTTTTTACATCGTAAGTACCATACCTACAACGTACAAACAAAATTATAGCAGGATATTTCTATACATCGGGAATATCCTGCTTTTGTTATCTTTTTTGTAGCCAACAGCGAAAATCTATTTGCTCCAAAGAAAATACGTTTATAATGAAAACAAAGAAGATGCCAAATGAGTGTTTTGTCTCCGTTTCACCTCCGTCGCTTCTCCGATTTATCTCCGTTGTTTCTCCTATCTTCCTTCGAAGAATCTCCACCGAATGTCCACCGCATCTCCACCGAATGTCCACCGTTTCGGTGGACATTCGGTGGAGATGCGGTGTGGATGTAGTGGATACAATTTGGACAATCAACGAAGGAACAACGGAGAATCAACGTAGATGGAACGTACCAATAACGGAGAAAGAACTGTGGCAAGAAAATGAGCCAATGAGTCAAATCTGGAAATGGTCATTTGCTCGTTTCAATATTTATGCATACCTTTGCGCTTGGATAATAATAAAGGTATGATACAGGAATATCAAATTCGCGTTCTGCCAGAGCAGGCAGCAAGCGAACAGAATATAAAGGCTTTCCTTGCCAAGGATAAGGGCATGGACGTGAGAACCATCAATGCTGTGCGTGTGTTGAAGCGTAGCGTGGATGCCCGACAGAGAACAATATTCATCAATCTAAAGGTGCGTTGCTACATCAACGAGGAGCCTCAGGACGACGAATACACGCATACGGAATATAGGAACGTGGAGGGTTGTCCGCAGGCTGTGGTCGTGGGTGCAGGTCCTGGTGGATTGTTCGCCGCACTTCGCCTCATAGAGCTTGGTGTGCGTCCAATAGTTGTGGAGCGTGGTAAGTCGGTACATGAACGTCGCAAGGATATTGCAAAAATCAGTCGTGAGCACAAGGTAAATCCTGAGAGCAACTACTCCTTTGGTGAGGGTGGTGCAGGTGCATTCTCCGACGGCAAACTATATACGCGAAGCAAGAAGAGGGGCAATGTTGACAAGATACTCAACGTGTTCTGCCAGCATGGTGCAAGCACGAGCATCCTTGCAGATGCCCACCCACACCTCGGTACGGACAAGTTGCCACTCATCATCGAGGCCATGCGTAACACAATCATACGTTGTGGTGGTGAGGTACATTTCGAGACAAAGATGACTGGTTTCCTCATGTCTGGCGGCAAGGTGGAAGGTATCGAGACTGTAAGTACAGCAGAGGGAGACGACCAGAAGACAAGGAACTTCCGTGGTCCTGTAATTCTTGCTACAGGTCACTCTGCACGTGACGTATATCGCTACCTCTACTCTCAGAACATAGAGATTGAAGCAAAGGACATAGCTGTTGGTGTTCGTTTGGAGCACCCAAGCGAACTCATAGATCAGATACAATATCACAACAGGAATGGACGAGGCAAGTATCTTCCTGCTGCTGAATATTCATTCGTCACTCAGGTGGAGGGACGTGGAGTATATTCTTTCTGTATGTGCCCAGGAGGTACGGTCGTACCTGCTGCAAGCGGTCCTCACCAGATTGTGGTGAACGGAATGTCAAACTCCCAGCGTAACTCGCCATGGAGCAATAGCGGTATGGTGGTTGAGCTTCATGTGGAAGACCTTCAGGAGCGTTCGCTTATGGAGTTGCCTCCAGTCGAGGGTGTTGAGACAAAGGGCGGAGCACTTGCCATGATGGAGTTTCAGGAACGTCTCGAAAAGACGGCTTGGATTCAGGGTAATATGCGACAGACGGCTCCTGCCCAGCGAATGGCTCACTTCGTGAACCGCAAGGGCAGCTACGACCTTCCTAAGTCGTCATACACTCCGGGACTCATATCCACTCCTATCCACTTCTGGATGCCTGAGTTCATCACCACTCGTCTGCAGCAAGGTTTCCGCAACTTCGGCAAGATGAGCCACGGCTTCCTCACAGACGAGGCTGTCCTAATTGGTGTAGAGACACGAACAAGCGCACCTGTGCGCATCATACGTGACCGTGAGACGCTACAGCATGTCCGCATGCAAGGCCTCTTCCCTTGTGGCGAAGGTGCCGGATATGCAGGCGGTATCGTTTCAGCAGGAGTAGATGGCGAGCGATGTGCAGAGATGCTTGCGCAATATCTTGGAATAAACTAACTGCCTTGTGCCGAGCTTGGCACAAGGGCTAAGTATAGAAAGAATGAAACAGCTAATATCACTAATACTCCTGCTGGTGGTCTCTCTCTCCGCTGGTGCGCAGAGCAAGACGGAGAAGATGATACATAGGATTGTGGCGTCGGAGATGGCACGTTACAGGAAGGCATGGATGATAGATACGAAGAAGGGACCTAAGTGGGGTTACACCCAAGGACTGGAACTGAAGGCGATGCTTGACTTTGCTGACGTACAGGGTGATGATGGTTACAGGCGCATGGTGTATGACTATGTCGAGGGCTATACGGATACTCTTGTGCGTGAGGATGGGTCAATACGTACCTACGACATGCAGACATTCAAGTTGGACGACATAAACAGCGGCAAACTCTTGTTCCGTATGCTTGACTATACAGGCAAGAAGAAATACCGCAAGGCAATGGATACTCTCCGACATCAATTGGAGATACAACCCCGCACCTTGGACGGAGGTTTCTGGCACAAGCAGATTTATCCCGAACAGATGTGGCTCGACGGTCTATACATGAGCGCACCTTTCTATGCAGAGTACTCCCAATGGTTTGAGACAAGGGAGAAGCGTGCCATGAGTATGGACGATGTGGAGCATCAGTTCTGTCTCATCTACAATCGTACATATTGCGACAAATGCAAACTCCTTCATCATGCTTGGGATGCTGACTCCATACAGTCGTGGGCAGACAAGAAGACGGGCAGGAGCGCTCACGCTTGGGGACGTGCCGAGGGCTGGTATCTGATGGCACTTGTGGATTATCTTGAGATTTATCAGAACAACAGTTCTACATATTATGCACAGGATCAAGGAGCGATAGACTCGCTCACATACATACTGCAGAGCCTGTGCGGAAGGATGCTTGAGCTGCGTGACGAGGAGACGGGTGCATGGCATCAGGTGCTTGACGTGACGGATAAGGCTGACAACTATCTTGAGATGTCCGTAACACCAATGATGGCATACGTATTCCTGAAGGGCGTACGTCTCGGCTATCTTGATGAGAGCTATCATAAGGAGGCGATGAGGACTCTTCGAGGAATCGAACACCACTTTATTGATGAGGACGAGAATGGTCTTGTGGTACTGAAACACGTTTGCAGGGTTGCTGGACTTAGCGATACTCGCAATGGCAGTTACGAATATTACATTAAAGAACAACAGGTGGAGAATGACCCTAAAGGACTCGGTCCTTGGATTATGGCGTTGACGGAACTGTATAGGGCGGAGAAGTAAGTAAAAGATGACCTTCCCCCAACCCCGTTCCTCCGTCGAGCAGGGCACTGCTCTTCCCTCATTTCGGGACAGAGAGACATTCAGTCTCTCTTCTGTGCCCTTATTCGCCTTTCAGGACGGGGAGAAGTCACTCTGTGAATGAATAATTAAGAATGCATAATTCAAAATTGTTTGTTTCTGTAAACACAGAGAACACGGAGGACACAGAAGGGGAAGGAGAATCCAGAAAACATAATGCAAAGTGGCGATGCCAGCATGCTAATTATTAATTGTTAATTATAATACCTCTGAGTTCTCTGTGCACTCTGTGTTGAGAACTATGAGCGAACAAATCATTCTTCTCCCCGTCCTGAAAGGAAGGGGTTGGGGGAAGGTCAGTCAATTTATTATATGAATCAAATATTTTCAAAACTAATATCTAAGGCTACAGGCATATCTGAGCGACAGGTGACAAATACCGTGAACCTCCTCGAGGAGGGATGTACAATCCCATTCATCAGCCGTTACCGTAAGGAGGCAACAGGTTCACTCGACGAAGTGCAGGTGGCAAGCGTAAGTGATAATCTCGACAAACTCAAGGAGGTCGAGAAGCGTAAGGAAACAATCCTTAAAACCATCGAGGAACAGGGAAAACTGACTCCAGAGCTTAAGATACGTATCGAGGCATCATGGGATGCCACGGAGTTGGAGGATATCTACCTCCCTTACAAGCCTAAGCGAAAGACTAAGGCTGAGGTGGCACGACAGAAGGGACTTGAACCTCTTGCTACATTCCTTCTTCTTCAGAACCCTAATGCGGATGTGGAGAAGAAAGCTAAGGAATTTATTTCCGAGGAAAAGGGCGTTAAGAATGTTGAAGAGGCTCTTCAAGGTGCAAAGGACATCATAGCCGAACAGGTGAGCGAGAGTGAAGAGGCACGTAACATCGTTCGCTTCAACTTCAAGAAGGATGCCGTCATCACCTCAAAGGTCATCAAGCCAAAGGAGGAGAATGACGAGTGGGTGGCTAAGTCACAGAAGTTCCGCGACTACTTCGACTTCTCTGAGCGACTTGCCAAGTGTGCATCGCATCGTCTCCTTGCCATGCGTCGTGGCGAGGCAGAGGGAGTGCTTCGTGTAAGCATAAGCGGTGACGACGAGCGTTGTCTCGACCGTCTTGATCGTCAGTTCCTCCGTAACTCAAGCAAGAGCGCAGAAATGGTGTGGGATGCCGTGGAGGATGCCTTCAAGCGTCTTATCAAGCCAAGCATCGAGACAGAGTTTGCCAACTCAAGCAAGGAACTTGCCGACCAGGAGGCTATACGCATCTTCGTCAAGAATCTTGAGCAACTTCTTATGTCTGCTCCTCTCGGTCAGAAGCGTGTACTTGCCATCGACCCTGGATTCCGTACGGGATGTAAGGTGGTGTGTCTCGATGCCGAGGGTAACCTTCTGCATAATGAGGCTATCTATCCACATCCACCTAAGAGTGAGAGGGCACAGGCCGAGAACAAGATATGGACTCTCGTGAAGCAATATAAGATAGAAGCAATCTCAATCGGTAACGGTACGGCAAGCCGTGAGACGGAAGACTTCATCAATGGTCTTCACCTTCCAAGCGACATTCAAGTGTTCGTCGTGAGTGAGGACGGAGCATCCATCTACTCTGCATCAAAGGTTGCACGTGAGGAGTTCCCTGACTACGATGTGACGGTGAGAGGTGCCGTGTCTATCGGTCGTCGTCTCATGGATCCATTGGCAGAGCTTGTAAAGATTGACCCTAACTCCATCGGTGTGGGACAGTACCAGAAGGATGTTGACCAGAAGGCACTCAAGCATTCACTCGACCAGACGGTGGAAATGTGCGTGAACAAGGTAGGCGTGAATGTGAATACGGCATCCAAGCATCTTCTCACATACATTTCTGGTCTTGGCCCTGCCATCGCACAGAACATCGTGAACTATCGTGCAGAGAACGGAGCGTTCACAAGTCGTAAGGAGTTGTTGAAAGTACCTAAGCTCGGACCTAAGGCTTTTGAACAGGCAGCAGGTTTCCTCCGTGTGAGCGGTGGCAAGCAGCCTCTTGACAATAGTGCCGTTCACCCTGAGAGCTATCCTGTGGTGGAGAAGATGGCAAAGGACCAGAAGTGTACCGTGGCTGAGCTTCTTGCTGACAAGACCATACGTGCAAAGATAGACATAAACAACTATGTTACGGACAAGGTGGGACTTCCGACCCTTCAGGATATCATGGCAGAGCTTGACAAGCCGGGACGTGACCCACGTCAGCAGCTTGAGGCTTTCTCATTCTCTAAGGATGTGAAGGAACTGGAAGACGTACAGCCAGGCATGATTCTCCCAGGTATAATTACCAACATCACCAACTTCGGATGTTTCGTTGATGTAGGCGTACATACCAAGGGACTTGTTCACGTCAGCGAACTTGCAGACCATTTCGTGAAAGACCCTGCAAGCGAGGTACAGCTTCACCAGCATGTACAGGTAAAGGTCATTAGCGTTGACCTTCAGCGTGACCGCCTCGCCTTGTCTATGAAAGGACTTTGTTAGATGTGAGTCAAAGTACTGACTAAGTACTGACTAATATGAGACTAAGTACTGACTCTGAATATAAGGCTTTGCCTTCAATTTTTAAGACATGTACGCATGGTTAATTGACTCTGAAATATAAATCCAGAGTTTTAAATTCTGGAGTTTTTAATACATAATCGTTATAGATAGGGGAGCGTTCTTCAAAAAAATACGGAAATGTTGTGCTCCTTAATATATAATTGATTAACTTTGCGCAGAATTAAGTAAAATCTCATTAACAAAAGATAAACATTTAAATATATGAAACCAACTCTTTTCCTCCTCGCTGCAGGTATGGGAAGCCGCTATGGTGGCCTTAAGCAGCTTGATGGTCTTGGTCCTAACGGCGAGACAATTATGGATTACTCAATCTACGATGCTGTTAAGGCTGGATTCGGTAAGATTGTATGGGTTATCCGTAAGGATTTCGAGGAGCAGTTCCGCACTCAGATCCTCTCTAAGTACGAGGGTGTTGTTCCTTGCGAACTTTGTTTCCAGAGCATCGATGCTCTTCCAGAGGGCTTCAAGTGCCCAGAAGGTCGTCAGAAGCCATGGGGTACTAACCATGCTGTACTTATGGGTAAGGACGTTATCAAGGAGCCTTTCTGTGTTATCAACTGTGATGACTTCTACAATCGTGACGCATTCATGGTAATCGGTAAGTTCCTCTCTGAACTCCCAGAGGGTTCTAAGGGACAGTATGCAATGGTAGGTTTCCGTTGCTGCAACACACTCTCTGAGAACGGTACAGTTTCTCGTGGTGTATGTTCTAAGGATGCAGAGGGTCACCTCACAACTTGTGTTGAGTGTACTAAGATTGCACGTCTTGAGGATGGTTCTGTTGCATACCGCAAGGACAACAAGGACGATGGCGAGTGGGTTAAGATTGATCCAAACTCACCAGTAAGTATGAATATGTGGGGATTCACTCCTGACTACTTCGAGTACTCTGAGGAATACTTCAAGGAGTTCCTTTCTGACCCTGCAAATATGTCTAACCTCAAGTCTGAGTTCTTCATCCCATTGATGATTAACAAGCTCATCAATGAAGGAACTGCAACTTGTAAGGTTCTTGACACAACATCTAAGTGGTTCGGTGTAACATACTCAGAGGACCGTCCAGATACAGTTGCTCGTATCGCTAAGCTTGTAGAAGAGGGTGTTTATCCAAACAAACTTTTCTAATAAGAAGGACAGAATAGATTCTGCAATAAATCAAAATAATGGGCTGTGCGTGTTTTGCACAGCCTTTTTCTTTGTCTCTCAGCCATTTTTACCAATAAAATGCATTTCGTATTTATTAAAATGTTATCTTTGCAGACGAAAATGTTTTTCTCTAAGATATGGAATTGAACTATAAACAACTATTCTCCAAGTCAAATGCCAAATGGTGGATTGCTTCTGGCATCTTTCTTTTTGCGATAATGTTTACTGGTGAGGCGCGTCTTATCGACCGTTATCAGCAGCGCAAGGAGATTAGCCGTTTAAAAGAAGAAATCAACAAATATAATGAAATCTTTGAGAAAGACAAGGCAAGTCTTGAAAGACTTAAGAATGATCCCGAGGCTATCGTGGAGGTGGCTCGTGAACGTTATTATATGAAGACAGAAGACGAAGATATTTTTATACTTGAGGAAAAGAAAAATGATGAAGACTAAACTTGCAGGTTACCTTGAAGCTGTCGGACTTACAGTGGTTGTAATCTCGTCCTTTGCATGGATATTGCATTTGCAATGGATTGCGTATGTCTATTTTGTCGGCACATTATTATTTGCCATAGGACGTTTAGCTGTACAGCAAAAAATTAAGAACGATAGTATAACCGTAAAGCGTCTGCTTAGACAACGTACATTTGCTGTATTTGTCTTGCTTTTCAGCGCAATGCTTATGTTTACAGAACCTGGATGGTACTTCGGATATAACTTGTATATTACATCGTTTTCATGGTTCGTACCATTCCTTGTTTTTGTTGTAATTGAAGTCTATACGACTTTTAGACTCTCCTCTGTGCTTAAAAAATGTTAAAAATCGGACGAAATGCTTTTTTCTTCGTTAATATAACCAATTGTTTCCTAAATAAATTATATCTTTGTCTCAGCATTTATAAAAAGAAAATACAACGTGTATAAATAGTAGAAAGAACAGTTGCATTATTCGGAACACAGAATGTAAATAATTTTGAAAGATAAAGAACTTACTTATTAGTTGGAATAGACACATTATTGAATAATATAAAATGAAACTTGACGCTCTTACGGCTGTTTCACCAATTGATGGCCGCTACCGAAGCAAGACGGATGCCTTGGCTTCTTATTTCTCAGAATACGCGCTTATTAAGTATCGTGTACGTGTCGAAATTGAGTACTTCATAACACTTTGCGAATTGCCACTTCCTCAGTTGAAGTCGTTCGATCATGCGATGTTCGAGCCACTTCGTGATATCTATCGAAATTTTACGGAAGAAGATGCACAACGTGTGAAGGATATCGAAAAGGTAACCAATCATGATGTTAAGGCAGTTGAATATTTTATCAAGGAACAACTTGATAAGATTGGCAATTTTGAGGCATATAAGGAATTCATTCACTTCGGACTTACAAGTCAGGATATCAATAACACATCAGTACCACTCTCAATCAAGAATGCTCTTGAAGAGGTTTACTACCCACAGGTAGAGGAACTCATTGCTCAGCTTTCAGAGTATGCTGAGGAGTGGAAGAATATCTCCATGCTTGCAAAGACTCATGGACAACCAGCTTCGCCAACGCGTCTTGGCAAGGAGGTGATGGTTTATGTCTATCGTCTTACTGAACAGCTTAACCAGCTCAAGGCTTGTAAGATTACAGCTAAGTTCGGTGGTGCTACAGGTAATTACAATGCTCATCATGTTGCATACCCAGAGTATGATTGGCGTGAGTTCGGTAACAAGTTCGTTTCTGAAAAGCTTGGTCTTGAGCGTGAGCAATGGACAACACAGATAAGCAACTATGATAACCTCGGTGGCGTCTTTGATGCCATGAAGCGTATCAACACAATAATCATAGACCTTGACCGTGATTTCTGGTTGTATGTATCCATGGAATACTTCAAGCAGAAGATTAAGGCAGGTGAGGTAGGTTCTTCAGCTATGCCTCACAAGGTAAACCCAATCGACTTCGAGAACTCAGAGGGTAACCTCGGTATGGCTAATGCAATTCTCGCATTCCTCAGCCAGAAACTTCCTATAAGCCGTCTCCAGCGTGACCTTACAGATTCTACAGTTCTTCGTAACGTGGGCGTGCCAATGGGTCACATGGTCATCTCTATTCAGTCAACTCTTAAGGGTCTTCGCAAGCTCCTCCTCAATGAGGCTGCTATTAACCGTGACCTTGACGAGTGTTGGGCTGTATGTGCCGAGGGTATCCAGACAATCCTCCGTCGTGAGGCTTATCCACACCCATACGAAGCGCTCAAGACACTTACACGTACAAACTCAGCAATCACCGAAGAGTCTATCCGTACATTCATCGACGGACTTAATGTCTCTGACAGCGTAAAGGCAGAGTTACGTGCCATAACTCCACATTCTTACACAGGAATGTAATGAAATAATAGAAATAAGGTAAAGCTGGTACAGCTTAACTTCATTCTATATTCAACACGAATAAGAGATTTATAAACAAATTTTATATCACTATTTTTAACTAAAATTTCATAAGCCCGCTACTTAAGAGTCCTATTTTTATTTCGGGTGAAAAGAATTTATTATTATTACGTATTATGAGTGAATTAGATGAGTGGCAGGGAACACCTGCTGAAAACAATTCAGAAAGTTCTAACGGTAGCCGTGAGGGCTATCGTTCATATGGTAACCGTGAGAATGGTTATAGTTCTAATGGTCGTGGAGACCGTCCACAGCGTCCTCGCTTCAATCGCAGCAGCGAACGTGTAACTTACGGTGGAAACACTGGTGGTGAGCGTGGTTTCCGTCCTGCAGGTTTCGGAGGCCCAGGTGAGGATGGTGGTGCAGAGCGTCGTCCAAGTTACAATGGCGGCGGTCAGCGTCCTTCATACAATAATCAGGGCGGCTATGGCAACAACCGTGGTGGTGGTTACCAGCAGCGTCCTTCATACAATAATCAGGGCGGCTATGGCAATAACCGTGGTGGTGGCTACCAGCAGGGTGGCTACAATCAGGGCGGCTATGGCAACAACCGTGGAGGTGGCAACCAGCGTGGTGGTTACAACCAGCAGGGCGGCTACAATCAGGGTGGCTATGGTAACAATCGTGGCGGTGGCAACCAGCGTGGTGGCAATAATCGTGGTGGCAACCAGCGTGGTGGATACAACCAGCAAGGTCGTGGCGGTTACAACCAGCAGGGCCGTGGCGGATTCAACAACAACCGTCAGCGTGGTGGATACGATCCAAATGCTAAGTACAACTTGAAGAAGCGTATCGAGTACAAGGAGTATATCGAGGATCCAGATGCACCAATCCGTCTTAACAAGTTCCTTGCAAATGCAGGTGTCTGCTCACGTCGTGAGGCTGACCAGTTCATCCAGGCAGGTGTCGTTAAGGTAAATGGTAACGTCGTTACAGAACTTGGTTCAAAGGTTCTCCGTACAGACGAAATTCACTTCCACGATCAGCTTGTTTCAATTGAGAAGAAGGTTTATGTTCTCCTCAACAAGCCAAAGGATTACGTTACTACATCAGACGATCCACAGCAGCGTAAGACTGTCATGGAGCTTGTAAAGAACTGCTGCCGTGAGCGTATCTATCCAGTAGGTCGTCTTGACCGTAATACAACCGGTGTTCTTCTCTTTACTAACGATGGTGACCTCGCTTCTAAGCTTACTCACCCTAAGTTCCTCAAGAAGAAGATTTATCACGTTACTCTCGATAAGAGCTGTACAGCAGCAGATATGCAGCAGATAGCTAACGGTATCACACTTGAGGATGGTGATATCCACGCAGATGCAATCTCTTATGCATCTGACACAGACAAGAAGCAGATTGGTATCGAGATTCACTCTGGAAAGAACCGTACCGTTCGTCGTATCTTCGAGAGCCTCGGCTACCGAGTATGCAAGCTTGACCGTGTGATGTTTGCAGGTCTCACTAAGAAGGGTCTCAAGCGTGGTGACTGGCGCTTCCTCACAGAGCAGGAGGTTGCTATGCTTCACATGGGAAGTTTCGAGTAATCAAGTGTAAAAATGAATACAGAGTAAGCTCTAGTTCTTCTAGTATATGCTAGATTAACTAGGGCTTCTCAATGAAATAACAAACACATGAAAAGAACTAAGATTGTTGACCTCCTCCAGAGAAGGGATTTTGGAGCAGAGGTTACTGTAATGGGTTGGGTTCGTACAAAGCGTGGCAGCAAGGCTGTTAACTTCATTGCATTGAACGATGGCTCAACTATCAACAACGTACAGGTAGTAGCAGATGTCGAGAAGTTCGATGACGAACTCATCAAGCGTATCACTACTGGTGCGTGCCTTGCTGTTACTGGAACTATGGTTGAGTCTATTGGCTCTGGTCAGGCAGTAGAAGTGCAGGCAACAGATATCAAACTTTTCGGCGAATGTCCAGCTGACTACCCAATGCAGAAGAAGGGACAGACTTTCGAGTATATGCGTCAGCACGCTCACATGCGTCTTCGTACCAATACTTTTGGTGCGGTAATGCGTATCCGCCACAACATGGCTCAGGCCATCCACACATATTTCCACAACCACGGATATTTCTATTTCCACACTCCACTTATCACAGCATCAGACTGTGAGGGAGCTGGACAGATGTTCCAGGTTACTACAAAGAATCTCTATGATCTCAAGAAGGACGAGAATGGTTCTATCATCTATGATGACGACTTCTTTGGCAAGCAGACTTCACTCACAGTATCTGGTCAGCTTGAGGGAGAACTCGGTGCAACAGCACTTGGACAGATTTATACATTCGGTCCTACATTCCGTGCTGAGAACAGTAATACTCCTCGTCACCTTGCTGAGTTCTGGATGGTTGAGCCAGAGGCTTGCTTCATCGACCTTGATGACCTCATGAACCTTGAGGAAGACTTCATCAAGTTCTGTGTAAAGTGGGCTCTTGACAACTGTAAGGATGACCTTGCATTCCTCAACAAGATGATTGACAACGGACTCATCGAGCGTCTCGAAGGAGTACTCAAGGAAGAGTTCGTACGTCTCCCTTACACTAAGGGTATTGAGATTCTTCAGGAAGCAATCAAGAACGGTAAGAAGTTTGAGTTCCCATGCAACTGGGGTGACGACCTCGCATCAGAGCATGAGCGTTACCTTGTTGAGGAATACTTCAAGAAGCCAGTCATCATGACTAATTACCCTAAGGCAATCAAGGCATTCTACATGAAGATTGACGATGAGAAGCCTGTATATAATGGTAAGGTCATGGAAGAGACAGTACAGGGAACAGACGTGCTCTTCCCACAGATTGGTGAGATTATCGGCGGTTCTGTACGTGAGGAAAATTACGACAAGCTTGTTGGTGAGATTGAGGCACGTAACATCCCAATGAAGGATATGTGGTGGTATCTCGACACACGTAAGTTCGGTTCTTGTCCTCACGGAGGATTCGGTCTTGGTTTCGAGCGCCTCATCCTCTTCGTTACAGGTATGCAGAACATCCGTGATGTTATCCCATTCCCACGTACTCCAAAGAGTGCTGAGTTCTAATAGGGACATTTCACGCTATATAAAAAAGGTGTCAAGACACATTTGTGTCTTGACACCTTTTTTATTACCATCCAGACTTACAACAATTTGTGTATTTGTGTCAGCTGACAGTGGATGCTGAACAGAATGAAACACTGTTTCTACTCTTTTGTTCAAGTTTAGCACTTGCGGAACTTGAACATGATATTGTTACTTCTTGACAGTAAAGTATGTTACCTTATTCTCATCCCACTTGTCCTTTGGCTGTGCTGGACGCTCTGGGTTAGGGTAGCCGATGCGTATGGCACACATAGGAATGAGATTGGCAGGTAGATTGAGCTTCTTCTGTACACCCTCAATGCGCTGTGCAAGTGGATAGATGGTTGTCCATACCGCTCCTAACTGCAAGGCATGGGCAGCGAGAAGAAGATTCTCCGTTGCAGCTGAGATGTCTTGTACCCATATATTGCGTACTTCACCGTCCTGCATACGAGTAGTGTCGGCACATACCACGATGATGAGCGGTGTCTTCTTCATGCGCTCTGCATGACGACCTTCACCAGCATACTGTGCGATGGCATCAGGTGTGTTCAGAACTATGAAGTGCCATGGTTGCATATTCTTATCCGTTGGTGCAGCCATTGCAGCACGGAGCATAATGTCAATCTTATCCTGTTCAACAGGTTTCTCAACAAAGCCACGTACACTTGCACGTGTCATGATATTGCTGATAACAGCCTGAGCCTCTGTGCTCAGCTGTGCGTGGCTGGTAAGGCTTGTCAGCATCATAACCAGCATCATTGAAATGATTCGTATATTCATATTATGTTTTATTTATCGATGATTACTTTGTTGCAATCAGCTTGCCAGCATAGCTGATAGTGCCGCACTCAATCTCTACACCCTTCTTGGCTGTGGCAGTCTTGGGGTCGATGCTATATACAGCAGGCTTGTTACCGTCATTAGTCTGTACTGCTATGTATGTCAATCCATTTGCATCTGTATAAGGACGCTTGCTGAATGCTGTGATTACATCAGTTGAAGGAAGCCCCTGAATCTTCTTGAACTCCTTTGTTGAACCCTGATAGATACCGAGTACGTTGGCACTTGTACCCATAGTGTTCATGCCGTTACCATAGAACTGGCAGAGGAAGTAGTCCTCAGACATATTCCAACAACGGAACAGTGGCATGCCTGCAAGTGTCTCAATATCCACAGCACCGTATGACTCGTCAAACTCTTTAGCACCAGCCTTGATGCGCATAACCATTGACTTGTACTCTGAACGAAGGCGGGCATCTGTCTGCTGGCGTGTCCAGTTTGGTGAGAATACATATATGTCACCGTTAGCTGCAGGCCAGATACACTGGTAGAACTGAGAACGCATACGACCACAAGCATAACTCATCTTGTCGGTGCGGATGATTGTAGGGTTCTCCATATTCTCGTTGTCATATACCACTACGAAGCATGAGTCTGGGTACTGTGTAGTATTGAGTGTACGAGCTCCATTGTCGGCAACTGCCAACAGGTCATCATTACCTTCCTTAATATACTTGCCTCCATCGGCAGCAGCACCATAGGCGCTCAGACCTAATGGAATAACAGCAGAATAGAGTTTACCGTTAGCCTCAACCATACCTGAAAGTGTTACGTACTCTCCTGTGCCAAGGAAATTCTCAGCATTAATCATCTCACGGTTGCGTGTGATACCCTTTTCAGCATCAAGATATGTCACAGCAATACCATAGGCGGCATTGCCCTGTGCATCGAGTGTACTGCTTGCTGCAGCTGCTGCTGTGATGACGTAGTCGCCATAGATACCGTATGTTGTGAATCGCTGTATGTCGAATGTATAGTCTGTCTGCTGAATCTGTCCCTGACTATTTAGGAAGTATGCGGAAGTACCTCCATTGTTACCTTGGTTATACTGAAGACGGAACAGGTACTTGTCCTTATATGTGAACCATTCTGTTCCTGTGAATGTCTCAACACCGTTTCCCACGATGCTGCTTTCTCCTTCGTCGAGTGATGCCACTGTGGCGATGTAGTTGGCAGTACCCTCACTGTTGGTACCGCTGAAGATGAATGCTGAAGTTGTTTCTGCTACACCATCATTGTTGATGATGTCGTCATCGCTTCCACATGCTGTAAGTGTTACTGCCACAGCAAGAGTGGCAAATGCGTTCTTTGAGATAATGTTTTTGTAATTCATATTATTTTGTTGTTTATTATTTCACATCTTTTTACTCCTCTTTACTACAAGAGAATTCATGTTTGTTATCCTCCGATGTTGATGCGTACCTTGCCATAGAAGGCACGTCCTGCTTTCTGTAGGTTGAAGTTGTCATATAGTTTGGCATCTGTCAGGTTGTGACACTCAAATGAGAGGTTATACTTACCGCCATTCATTGCATACGTAAGTGTCACGTTGTGTGCAGTCTGTGTCGGTACCTTCATCTTTGAAGATGCATTGCCATATACCTCAGAGAACAGAGGAAAACTATGTGTGTAGAACATATCGTATGTACATGTAAGCATGTTACCCTTTGCTCCCAGGTTATGCCAGCGCAGTGTTACATCGGCATTGGCAAACTGATAGGGTAGGTTAGGCATGCGTGCCTCGTAGGTCAGGTTGTTTTGCTTTGAACCTGTCTCCTGTGTTGGTTCGTCATCACGCACATCCATACGTGTCCAATTACCACCCATGCTTAGCCATCGCTGATAGTCATAACGTACACCTATGTTGTAGCCCTTGGTCTTCACCCTGCCGTGGTTGGAGTAGGCACCATAATATGTACCGCTGACATTCTCCGTAGTACGTTTGATATAGTCCTTTGTTAGACGATAGATGAGTCCTCCTTCGAGGTAAAGGGCATGTTTACGATTGAATGTGTGAGTATAGTTCATGTTGAGGTTGTAGTTGTGACTACGCTCTGGTTTCAATTCAAACTTACCACGTTCAAGGTCGTTGTCGCCAAACAACTCGTCTGTAGTAGGCAAACGACATGTTCGCTCATAGCTTAACTTCATCTGTAAGTTGCTGATAAGGTACATGGAACCTGCAGCACCATATCCCAGCATATTTACATTGTTGTGGGTCTTTACATATCCGGTGTTGTCATTACCGCTCAAAGCCAATGGACCTGAGTTGCGCTGGTCATAGTTCTTCGCAAAGGCTGTTACATTCCAACGTTCTGTTGGTGCCAGCTGATATGACAATCCAGTTATGCGCTTCACTGTCACCTTGTTTATACTGTTTGACAGATCAACAGTAGCAGTGTTTGTCTTGCGGTCCAATGATTGTACGAGGTGGTTCAACGTGATGGTATGTCCGTGTGCTGGTTGATATGTGGCACGTAGTGTGGCATTCCAATTGTCGTTATATGTCTTGGTATCTTGATATGACACCTCACCCTTGCGTCCGTTCTTGTAACGGCGGTCGCCAAGCCAGTTGTACTCATACGTTGCAGTATCGATATTATTTGTCATGTTACGGTTGTAGTTCACCGTTGCTGCTAAGTCGAGTCCTTCCAAAAAGATGTTACGTTTGCGATATTCGAGTGCAGGCATCACTGACCATCCCTTGCGATGACGTTCGCCGAAGGCAACAGTCTGACGTGTGTCTGTCTGTATCTCCTTGTATGACTGCGACAGTGTGACAGACATCATCAATCTGTCTGCCCATGACTTGTTTAGTACACCTATGCGTCCAATAACAGCCTCGTTGTGATAGGCGTCATGCAAACGCTCAACACGTTCAGTGGTTTTAGAATTCTGCTGACTACCACCACCTTCAAGGAAGTGCTTCACACCTGTAGCATCAATGCTGTAATTGTTGTCTGAATAGTTCTGGAAGAAATTGATTTCGTATGTCAGTCCGTTCTTGAAGTACTGACCGAAATCCACATTTGACTTGTGTGTATTAAACGATCCATAGCTGTATGACGCATCAAGATGCCAGCGACGTGCATTCTTCTTTGTTACCACATTGATGACACCACCAATAGCGTCTGTACCGTATTCCACTGGCACCACACCACGATATACTTCAATGCGGTCAGCGTATGTCACTGGAATGTTGTTCAGTCCGAATGACTGTCCTACGCCATCCTGAGGAACGCCATCAATGAATACCTTGATATGTTTGCCTGAGAAGCCGTCCATCATGAGTTGCATATCCGAGCCGACACCACCTGTCTCACGTAACTTGATACCTGGTACCTGTCGGAGAGCCTCGCTCAGATTCTGTGTTGTGTTCTGAAGAGCTTTTGTATCGACACCTACTGCATTGTAAGCTGAACGATTTACACGGTTTACAGTACTTGTCACTACGTTTACTTCCTGTAGGTCGATAGTACGTGACACACGTTCGTTGTCCTTCTTCTCTTTCTTGTGTTTGTTGTTGTCATTATCTGTCACTGTAGTGGCTGACATATTAAGACTACATGCAACCAGCATACTCATGATAAACATCCTATGATTCTTCATTTAATACTTATTGTTATTTCTTGTTCTTATTATATTTCTTTGTGTTTGCTTTTTACTTTTGCCATCCCGTCTTTTGTTTTGGCGGTGCAAAGGTACGGCGTTTCACGAAATTGCACAATACCCAAAAATGATTAAAATAGCGAGTGGGAGATACCTTCATTAGGTATCTCCCACTCATTATTGATTAGTATTTGGGGTATAATGACTATTCTTTATTGTTTTCTTTGTTTTTGAGTATATCATTGACTTTTGACATAAGGTAATCAAAGAAATGCTCTGGTGATATGTTAGACGGTTCTGTCACGGTGTAACATGAGCCAAAATGCAATGTAACGAATCGTAAAACATGAGAAGGGGAGGGTTGTGAACATACAGGATTGTCTCTATATGATAACGCTTGATGATGATAAAAGATGATTGCTGGTATCCCTTGTATTTCATCTGATTATACCCTATGCGTGAAATTTCTGTGAAATATTTTTGACGTTCGACATAAAATGTGAAATATTTGTAAACAGTTTTTTAGCAACGGAATTGATAATTATGCCTAAATTTGTGCAAGAAACAAATCAAATATCAACATGAAAAAATATTTATTCATACTCTTTTGGGTTATGCTTTCGTCATCAGTCTTCGCTGATGGATTTGATGAGGAGTATAAAAGAATGGTTGACAGCATCAGTGTTAAGGTTGAGATTGACAAGCGAACCTTTGCTACTTACCTCAATTATATTGAGACGAAGATTGCCTCTTACGATTCGTTGGAGGTGAATGATGCGAATAATGCACAAAAGGCAATATTACATGCGTTGTGCGGTTATCTGTATGATAATGCAAGAAGGGTGTATTATGTGGATATTGATGACTGGCGTGCAAAGGGACGTAATCATTGGAATCAGATGCTTATGCAGAAGCTTTCGCTTTCGCGTCAAAAGGCAACTGACTATAAGGCGTTGTTCACGATAAATGAGGGAAGTGAGATTTTTGAGCATGATTTGCTCCATTCTCTTCTTGAGTTTATGGTGGCTAATGCGTCATTGTGGGAAGGCGAAAGGTATGTGAAGGACTCTGTTGTCGCCAGACAAATAGCCATTTATAAAGAATGTGCCGATTTCTACAAGTTAATCAACAGGAATGCTGCATACGAATATCTTATGCAGAAATGTGACTTCATTCTTCTGACAAATAGTTGTCCGGAAGAAAGGTCGGATGCCCTTCTGCATTATAGGAATTACGTGAAATCTCATCCAGAGACGATGTTCAAGGATGAAATCAATCAGATAGAGAAGAATCTGTTGTGCCCTAAGGTTTTGTTCCGTTCAAAGCCGTTTGGGTATGCTGGTCAGCCAATAACGTGTAATGTCGATTATTGGAATAGCGATAGTGCATCTATCCGTGTGTATCAGTATAAAGGAGATGCCGAGTTCGAGACATTGAAGATTAAAAGGGATACACTTGATAGTGATTGCTTTGTGCCTGTGTATAGTCATGTGTTCGTATTGGGTAGAGATACTGCCAATATCCATCGTCTGGCAATGGGATTGCCCGTTGCCGGCAAGGATTCTGTCACGTTTTCTCTTCCTGCAGGTGAATATGTCTTTGAATGTATTTCAAGTGCAGGTACTGACATAGAGAAACATGTTGTCAGCTCTATGGCAATGATTGGATTCCCATACTCACCCACAAAGTATTGTGCTGTTGTGATGGACCCAAGGACAGGTATGCCGCAGCCGGGTGTAAAGGTGGAGTATGAAATGGATTGGGACGATGATGATTCTGACTCTGAAGGAGAGAAATGTGGCGTGAAAAGGACAAACAAGTATGGTGAGGCATTCTTTCATGTGAAAAAAGACTGGGAATTGTATCTTACTGCCAGTAAGTCAAAGTGTGATTACGTTAATCTTGAACCTGATTCTTATTATAATGAAGACGATGATGAGGACGTATCTTCAAAATGTTTTTTCAATGCATTTACGGACAGAAAGATTTATCGCCCTGGGCAGACAATAAAGGTGTCGGGCATTTTCTCCAAGGGTAATTGGCGTGATGATTATAAGGTTATCAAAGGTTTCAAGACACGAATCGGACTTTATTCCAATGTGACGGATTCTATTCTTGTTGACAAAGAGATAGTGACAAACGAATACGGCTCTTTTGATGTAGAGCTTCCTGTACCTCGTAATGCAAATGTCGGTTCGTATGAAATAAGATGTCTTGATGCTGACATTAAGAGTCCTTGTAACTATTTTGAAATCCGTGTGGAGGAGTATAAACGTCCTACATGGAAGTTGTCCCTCGAATTTGATTCCTTGTGTAAGGCTCCTGTATTTGGTGACACAATAATGGTGCGTGGTTCTGCCATGACATATACTGATGTTCCTGTGCGTAATGCAAAGTTATCGTACGAGATAACTCGTTCATATAATTTTTATTCCAAGAAAACCTGTTTGTGTAGAGACAATGCAACTATACATGATGATGGCAGTTTCTCTATTCCTTTTGTCCTTCTCGACTCTATTGACAAGAGGGAGGATTGCTACAGATTGACGGTTGCTGTTTCGGATGAAGCAGGCGAGGTTCATGAGGAATCTATCGCTCTTAAATTGTTGAGAGATGAGTTTGATATCCGAATGGATAATGATCAGGTCATTGACCTGAACTCGGAGAGATGTCTGCGTGTCAGGGCGTTTGATGCTTTGAATAGAAGGATGGACGTGGATGTGTATTACGATTTGATGTTCCATGGCAAGACCGTTGGAAAGGGTGTGTTCAACACAAACAACAACATTCTTCTGTCCTCTATATATGAAGGCAACAAGGATGATATGCCTATGGGCGATTATGTGCTGAAGATGATGGCTTATGACCGTCTGGGTAATAGAGTTCATAGGAGAATGAAGCTCAGAGTCTTTGATTCCAACCCTTCTACATGCGACAGGCGTGCCATTGACTTTGATGGAGACTTCCTGTTCATACCTAATCGTGCATTCGAGAATGGAGTGCTTAATGTGTATTTCGTACCGAAGAGTGATAGCTGTTATGTGCATCAATTAGTATCTGTTGGTTTGGCACAGATTGTAAACAGAAGAGACATATACAACCGAAAGCTTAATCATATACAGATACGCTATGACAGGCTTATGGGTGATGCGGCAGAATACAGGTTGCTCTATTTCCGTGATTACAAGTTGTATTATCATTGTAAAGATATTGGTTTAGCACGAAAAGACAAGCAACTGAAGCTTGAATTAAAGTCTTTCCGTGACAAGGTTACTCCTGGTAATAAGGAAAAATGGGTGGTTAATGTTGCCAGTAAAGATGGCAGAAGCTGTGGCGTAGAGTTATTGGCTTCGATGTATGATGCTTCCCTTGATGGTTTCGGTAAGCATAAATGGTATGTGAACCTGCCATATAAGAATATCTTACATTATTATCACCATTATATCATTAAGGATGAAGCTCTTCATGGTGTGTATTCTTATTTAGCTGTAAAATCAAATGATATTGACAGTATATTCAAGAAGCTTGATGTGGCAAATGTGTATGCTCCTGCAAAGGTTAAAAGATACCCAAGAGAAGTCAGGGTAGCATGTCAGACTTTTGACATGCCGATAGAAGGGCTTAGTATCTTTGATGAAGTAAACACGCTAAAGGAAGTCGTCATAAACAGGCATGACATGAAACCGGGTGATATGCAGGATTCAACGGCTGTAGCATCAGAAGATTCTCCTGCTAACACAGAAGCAATTGTGCGTAATAATTTTGAGGAGACAGCATTCTTCTATCCTCATCTTGTTTCTGACGCCAATGGTGATGTCAATATTGAGTTTACCTTGCCAGAATCGCTTACAAGCTGGAACCTCATGTGCCTTGCTCATGACAAGAGCATGAATTATGGCATCATGTATGATTCTGCTATCGCATCAAAATCATTTATGATTCAGTCGGCTTTGCCTCGTTTTGTCCGCTCGGGTGATGAGACTTTGCTTTCTGCCCGTGTGATAAACGAAAATGAAGATAGTGTCTCTGCGTCAGTCACTATGCGATTGTTCCGGGCTTCCGACGATTCGCTTGTCTATACAGCTTCACAGTCTTGCTCAGTTGCTCCTCATTCCACATACAATGTGCATTTCCCATACACAGCGGCATCTGATGATGATGACCTGATATGCGAGATTATTGCCGAGGCCGATGACGTAAATAGGAATACCAATGGCTATAAGGGAAAAGTCTCTCAACTCTCAACAATAAACTCTAAACACTACAGCGATGGCGAGCGTAACCTTCTTCCAGTTTTGCCGTCACGTATGATGATGAAGGAGAGTGTTCCGTTTATTCTTGACGGAAATGAAGATAAGGACATCAGCCTTGAGTGTCTTCAGAATTTCCATAGTACTACGGCAGAGGATAAGACGCTGAGCATTGAATACTGTTCTTCTCCTGCATGGATGGCAATAGATGCATTACGTGGTGTGAGAATGACCGAGTGTGCTTGTGCTACTTGTCTTGCTTCATCTGCTTATGCTTCATACAAGCTTGTTGAGATTGCTAAACAGCTTGAAAAGTTGATGGGCAAGAAGATATGTGATGTGGATGAGGCAGAGAGAAACTATAGTGAAATGCTGGATAAGCTGAATAACTTGAAGAACTATAACGGTTCGCTCAAGTGGCTGCCAGGTATGGACGGAGCGTCTTTTGGCGTGACTCTTCTTGTTGCAGAGCAGCTTTCAAAGATATCTTCAAAACCAAGAATCCTTGGCTCTCTATTAGGTTATCTGGATAAAGCCCAGCTGAAGAAGTATGAGAATGCCTGTGCCAATGGAAGGCTCACGCTTTCAGAAGCCGATTACCATTATCTGAATGTCTGTGCCTTGAACAGGGAACACAATACCGATAAAAATGTTAAGGCTATGCAGGAAGTCATGCTTGATTCCATAGAAACTAATCTGAACAGCCTTTCCATTTATGGTATGGCAAGTTCTGCCAATATTCTTCGTGCCTTTGGACGAACTCAAAGTGCCGATTACCTTCTTGATATCCTGCGCCAGTATTTAGTGTATGACGAAGGTCTCGGCAAGCATTTCGAGTCAAACCGTGCACTATACTCATGGTACGACTACCGCATACCTACACAGGTGGCTGCAATGGAGGCTCTCTATACAGCCAATCCGAAGGATGAGAACCTTAATGACATGACGCTCTGGTTGCTTCGTCAGAAACAGGTACAGTCATGGGACAACCCTACCAACACGGTCAATGTGTGTGACCTCCTGTTGAAGATGAACGAGACATCTTTCGACTCGGCACTCATGACTCACGACTCAGCACTCCAACGGATGACTCTCAACGGCAAGCAACTTACGGAAAAGTCATTCATCAAGGATAATGTCCGCAAGGATTCCCTCTACTTTGCCGAAGAGATGGGTTACATGAACAAGCAGGTATCGCCTTCGCTTGTCGAAAATGCCAATACTCTCAAGATACAAAAGAATAAGGGTTCAAAGGTTCAAGGAACAGGTGTCTCCTCAGTATCCTGGGGTGCAGTTACTGTCACATTCACGGAAGAGAGTAACAAGCTCAATTCCTACACGACAGGCGAGGTAAGGATTTTACGCAGGATAATGGTGGAAGACAACTCTGAACTCATAACTCAAAACTCATCACTCAACAGATGGCGTGACCTCCGTGAGGGCGAGACACTGAGAGTAGGCCAGAAGGTACGAGTGCGTCACACTCTCCATACTGACCGAGACATGGATTATGTATGTGTCAAGACTCTTCATCCAGCATGCTTCGAGCCAGTTGACAAGTTGAG
This sequence comes from Bacteroidaceae bacterium, assembly GCA_017540585.1. GTDB lineage: Bacteria > Bacteroidota > Bacteroidia > Bacteroidales > Bacteroidaceae > Minthosoma. Next base: position 43,841 of record JAFYAT010000145.1, read on the forward strand.
TGGTTATCAGTGGAAGGGTGGTGAAGGCTGTTACCAATCTATCCATGACTCTTACATCGAGATGTTCTTCCAGACATATCATGAAGGAACAAGTACCCTCGATATTGACTATTATGTCACTCGTCCTGGTACTTACAATATGGGCATCACCTCTGCTGAGTGTACCTATGCCCCAATGTATGGTGGACACTCTGATGGCATGACGGTGAAAGCAATTAAGAACTAAGCGAAGCGGTCTCACTGACCGCAGGGAAGTAATTAAGAGTTAAGAATTAAGATTTTATTCAATTAGGAATGAGAAATTAGTAATGAGGAATTAAATGACTCAGAACTCAGGAAGAACTCGTTAGAACTAAAAAACTTAAGAACTTACAAACTCAAAAACTTACTATTTATTTAATATGAACGTACTTAATCGATTAATAATTTTACTTCTGATTTTCTTGGCTGGAAGTACTCTTAGCCTTAATGCGAAAAAAGTTAAGGCTGACAGTCCCATCTTGGTTGTAAAGAAAATCCTAAAAAGTAGTAAGAAAAATTCATCATTATACAGGATTGGTGAGAACATTGATTTGAATGTTATGTCAACTGGTCTTTGGAATGAAGCTGAGAATGATACATTATTCATGTTCATTAATTCTGATTGGTGTGATTTTGTGTCGATACATACAAAAGATATTTTTTTCGAATTTCATGATTGGCATGAGAAGGGAATAAGAACATGCGTTTCTTCATATAAATTCAAAATTGATTATTCTTTTGAAAAGATTAAAACGTGGGATAAAAAAATGTTTGAGTCTTGGAAGGAATATCCAAAAGGCTCTTATGATGTTGCCTTAATAACTGCTTATAGGATAATACGTAAGAGTCAAAATAAGTATGAGTATTCTTGTTATACATATTATGACCATACTTCCATTGCAGATATAATAAATTCAGGACCAATAATAAGAATTAAAGATTACTATTATAAATAAACTTAGTCAGACAGCCACTTTTCGTCTCGTAACTATGATGTTTACGAGTCGTAAAGTGGCTGTTTGTTATGTGTAAACGGCATACTTGTGAATGCTGAAAGCGGCTACTCGGGATGGTTGCTGCGGCTGGCAAATTGCGTCAATGCTTCTATTAGACTTCGTAGAAGCTTCTGTTGGGTCTCGTAGAAGCTTTTATCATTTCCCGTAGAAGCTTTTGGCGATTTCCATAGAAGCGGTTGCCGAATCGGTTAAAAGCTTTCATCATGTATTACCAAAGCTTTGGTCGAGGCAATCTAAAGCTTTGGTGAATTCTTTCTAAAGCTTTGGAGGAACTGAACGAAAGCTTTGGCGCTTTGGGGGAAACGTGATGGAGTAGTGGGAATATTGGGAGTACTCGTGCGGGGGGACGCAGGGATTCTGATAAAATAATGCGTAAAACATTTGGAGGTTTGTTGGTAAGTCATTACCTTTGCATCGTATTTGAGAAGAGGTGGCGTTCTTCGGGCGTTTAGCTCAGCTGGTTCAGAGCATCTGCCTTACAAGCAGAGGGTCGGCGGTTCGAATCCGTCAACGCCCACTAATAAACGGTGACGGTTCGTCGCATGACAATAAAGACAATCCGTCAACGCCCACTAATAAACGGTGACGGTTCGGCGCATGATAATAAAGACAATCCGTCATCGCCAACTGAAAAGTAATAAAATACTAACTATCGTGAAAAGATTTCTATCAACCGTATTATTTCTTTCCTCATTTTGTCTTGCTAAGGCAAATGTTACAGATGATGTTGTTTCTGTAAAAGATACAACATTTTATGAGGGAACAGAGTTACCATCGCAGATTCTTAAAACCCATGCAGAAGGATTGCGTGAATTCAGCAAGCATCTTATTGATATAAGCAAGGACGACCAGTCTTATTGGGAAAGAGATTTTGTTGACAGCATTCTGAATGTTGTGGATTATTCGGGAAACGATTTTAGCGCGAATATTGCCAAGATACATGAAGCATATACTCATGCTTTCTTTGGTGCATCTTATTTGCCTGCAATATCAAAGATGATAGAAAATCCTGAGGAATTCAAAGCCAATGGTTCTATGGATAGGATGATAAAAGCAAGTTCATACGTCCATAGTGTGGATAGCGGTACGGTAAGTGCTACCGTGGCATTTAACTGGATATACAAGAGCCTCTACATGATGGATTATTTCAATGAGTTTGTTTTTAGAGCTGACAGTTCTGATGTGTCAAGGCAATTATATAATGAAATGGCGGATATGTACGCATATTATAATAAGACTTCTAATATGGAAGATGAAGCGGAGAGCGAAGGCGTATTCTCGGTTTACTATATGCGTGCTCAAAGTGATATGTTTGTGACAATATCTGCGATACCGATAGCTTATTATAAATTTGCTCATCCTAATGAAGTGGTGAACGGGAACAATATTCCGAAAGATATGTTGAAGATTTTCCAATATGGAACGGACATGGATAATCTTGTTGATGGATTATTTACAGAGAAATACGATTGTTATTCTGTAACATATTTTAATAATCTTTTGAAATCTGCCACGATTATTAAGGATATGCTCCTTATGACATCTGATTATCTTGATATAATCAACAAGGCGAGATAAACAATGAGGACACAAAGGTGTCAGAGATTGGTCTCTGTATCCTTTGTGTCCTCATTGTTTTGTCCTTCGTGTGAGTCGATTATTGACTTGACCTTTGACATAAGGTAATCAAAGAAATGCTCTGGTGATATGTTAGACGGTATCTGGTCAGCAAAAAGGTTGCCAACCATGTCTGGGCATACCTCACATGCTTCGTGGAGGGATGTGAGGAACTCTTCGAGCAGCTTCTTCTTATAATATATGAGCGAACGGTATGCAGGAATGACACTCTTGCGGTATTCGTCATCTTGATACTGTGCGTCGTATGACTCTGCCTCGTCAAGGTATATGAGTGCCTTGTCAAGTGAGTTGGTGAAGAGTAGGCGAATGGCTGCACCCAATGTGGCGTCAATCTTGTCTTCTGCAATCTCTATGCACTCTCGTATATATACGTCTGCAAGTTCGGGGTCTCTGTCATTGTGTGCAAGGATGATGCCTTTTTCTATAAGGTAGTGTGGATCGTCTGGAATGATTTCAAGTACCTTGTCGATGGCAACGAGTGCCTCATCATCATGCTCGCACATCAGGTATATGTCCGCTATCTCGCAGAAGAGCTCAGTGTAGAAGTCGGGTATGGTGTCCCTGAACTGCTGGGCATATTCTTCCGCATTTTTCAGTTGCTGGTATCCTTCCTCTATCCTGTCGTTGAGGATAAGGCATTTGCTGTAAAGGAGGCTCTGTGAGTTGTCGCAAATCTCGTTTGACACTTCCTCTATCAGTCTCAGTGCTTCTTCGTGATTGCCACGTACAAAGTGGTTGTGTGCAAGTACAGCTTTGGCTTCCCAGTCGCGCGAATCGATAGCAAGTGCGAAGTTGCATGATTCTATTGACTCTTCTATTTTGCCGAGTGCATTCTGTGCTGTGGCAAGGATGGTGTAACCCATGTTGTTGTAAGGGTCGGTTTCGAGTATCTTGAGATACACTTTCTCTACCATGTCGAACATTCGTTCGTCACGTACAATTTCCGAAAGTACTGTGTCGGCATTGCATGAGCCAATGGATGGGAAAGTAACAAGATATTCCTCTACCCATCGCTTTACGGTCTCTTCGTCATACTGGCGGTTCGTAGGCAGTTCGATGAATGAGGTAATGACGTGTATGTATGAGTCGCGAATGTATTCGTCGCTCTTCTCACCATTCTTTTTCTCCTCCTCCTTCTGCAGTTCAATCCATTCTCTGAAGAGTTCTTCGGCTGTGTCTGCATCTCCGTCAAGTGCATATATGAGCTGTGCACGCTGGTAGAACACATCGAGGTTGGAGCGTTTCTCCGGGATGTTGTTGAGGATGTCCCTTGCTTCCTGATAGCGATGAAAGAAGATGAGCAACCCGCTCTTGACGGATTGCATAAGCACGCTATCGGGGTGAGTGTCCACACCTTCGTTTGCACACTCCATTGCCTGCATAGCCTTGCCTTTATTCATGTAGTAGTCAGAGATGTCCGCATAGTCGTCTTCGTCGAGGTAGCATGGATAACCCTGTTGCTTTGCTTCCTCGTAGTTGTTCAACAACTCCTTGAATTCGTCTGACTCGAAATAATCATCTTTCATTCTTCTATCACTATGGTTTATTGTTGTGAGGAGTTAAGAATAATGGTTCTACAAGAATTCTTGTGGACAATGATTTTTTTCTAACCACGAACCTTTAGCTCGGCGTAGCCAATTACACGAATGGACACGAACTTTCAAGTCCTCTTGGTAATTTAATTACACTAAGACAACTCGTGTTGTCTGCGAATATCACGAATGCTGTCCAGTGGATTAATGGAGTAAAATGATTCGTGTTATTCGTAATTGCACGAGCAATTCTTCGTGTAATGAAAACATCCATGAACTACAACTTTAGTGTAAATTAGTGTAATTGGCTACGCCGAGCTAAAGGTTCGTGGTAAAAAAATACCCACACAAAATCTTGTCGAACAAAAACAATGAAATTAAGAAGTTAAGACGATTCTTAATCAGGATTCGTCATAACTTCTTAACTTCTCACGTCTTAACTTCTCGTAGCAGTTACTTGTTTATCTTAGCCCAAGTGTCCTTGAGTCCTACGGTACGGTTGAAGACAAGGTGCTCTGGTGTAGAGTCTGTATCTACATTATAGTAACCGATACGCTGGAACTGCAGATAGTCGAGTGGCTTTGCATTCTTGAGCCACTTCTCCACGTAAGCCTTCTTAATTTCAAGGCTTGCAGGATTGAGGAACTTACGCATGTCATCAATGTCGATACGCTCCTTGCCCTGCTCCTTGCTGTAGTTGGCAACCTCGTCACGTGGGTTCTCCACCATCCATAGACGGTCGTAGTTGCGTACCTCAGCCTCAAGGCAATGCTTGCAACTTACCCAGTGAATAGTCTTACCCTTTATCTTCATGTCTGCATTTGCCTCACCAGTCTTTGTCTCTGGTATTACCTCAGCATATACCTCGATGATGTTGCCATCGGCATCCTTCTTGCAGCAGTTCTCCTCAGGACAACGTACGATGTATGAATTCTTGAGACGTACCTCCTTACCAGGGCCGAGACGGAAGAACTTCTTAGGAGCATCCTCCATGAAGTCGTCACGCTCAATCCAAAGCTCACGGCTGAACTCGATAGTGTGAGTACCGTCCTCTGGGTTCTCTGGGTTGTTGACAGCCTCGTATTCCTCGACTGCGTCCTCTGGGATATTGGTGAGCACGAGTTTTATTGGGTCAAGTACGGCACTTACACGCTGTGCACGCTTGTTGAGGTCGTCACGCACGGCACTCTCAAAGAGTGACATCTGGTTGAGTGCATCAAACTTAGTGTAACCAATCTTGTCTATGAAGTTGATGATTGACTCAGGACTATAACCACGACGACGGAAACCGCTGATAGTAGGCATACGTGGGTCGTCCCATCCATTTACGACACCTTCCTTCACAAGGATGAGAAGGTTACGCTTTGAGAGCAGGATGTGTGTAAGGTTGAGTTTGTTGAACTCTGTCTGACGAGGACGGTTGTCGTCAAGTGGCTTGTCGTCACCAGCAACCTCCTTTGCCCAGTCAACGAACAAGTCGTAGAGTGGACGGTGGCTCACGAACTCAAGTGTACACCATGAATGAGTAACGCCCTCCCAGTAGTCACACTGACCATGAGTGTAGTCATACATAGGGTATGCGTTCCACTTGTTGCCTGTACGCCAGTGAGGCATATTGAGCACGCGGTACATGATAGGGTCACGGAAGTGCATGTTGTCGCTTGCCATGTCTATCTTTGCACGGAGTACCATCTTGCCTGGTTCCATGTTACCTGAGTTCATCTCCTCAAAGAGACGAAGACTCTCCTCAACAGGGCGGTTGCGATAAGGAGACTCTATACCTGGCTGTGTAGGTGTTCCCTTCTGCTTGGCAATCTCCTCTGCTGTCTGCTCGTCAACGTATGCCTTGCCACGCTTGATGAGTTCTACGGCAAGGTCCCAGAGCTTCTGGAAATAGTCGGAAGCATAGTATATGTTGCCCCACTTGAATCCGAGCCACTCAATATCACGCTTGATGGCATTGACGTATTCAATATCCTCCTTCTGAGGGTTGGTGTCATCAAGACGAAGGTTGCAGACACCATTATATTTCTTTGCCAATCCGAAGTCGATAGCGATGGCCTTGGCATGTCCAATGTGCAGATAGCCGTTTGGCTCAGGTGGAAAACGTGTCTGTACTCTTCCACCATTCTTTCCTTCTGCCAAGTCACTCTTCAGTATCTCTTCTACGAAGCTTACTGACTCCTTTACCTCTTCTGGCTTTTCAATATCCATAATCTTTTCTTTGTTTTATTGTTAATTTTGTGCAAAGATAGTTAATTTATGCGAGATGCTATAATAATATGAGAAAAAACAGTAAAGAATAGGACTCAACTTCCGCAAGGTTCATTTGAGAGGTTATCAGGTCCGTATATTGGAGTGAAAACTCAAAAACTTAACAATGTTTGCACATGCAAGCATTGAAACTGTACTTGTCTGGTTTTCTAATTATCATATTTTATATTCAATTGTGAATAAAACGATTTGATATTTGTTGATTGGGTGAAATATACCTCATTTTAATTTTGTAAAATAAAGGAATAGTCATAAATTTGCATCCGTAAAGATTATACTTTAGGGAATACTAACCAAGTCGGGATACAGAAAGTAAAATTAACGGGGAACAAGAAAAAGTTATCTACAACATTGTTTATTCGTATTTGTACGATTCTGTATTATTTGGGTAATCTTGATTATCTGAATAGTTTCCTTTTTGTATATATTTACACAATACAGTTGATTGTTTTTCATGCATAAATAAAAAATTCACCTAGTAGCGCAAGACGCTACAATTAATCGTTATCTAAACAGAGTAGGCCTGGCAGTGATGCTCGGCCTTCTCACTTTTTAAAGGGTATATGTGTGTCTTGTAGGGACAAAAAAAGAGTCGAGCATCACTGCCAGACTCTTGTCGTTTTGTGTTAAACCAAAATCTAATCTTTTTTCAACGGATATTTACATTAAATAACTAACTTAATTTTCGGAAGTAATTCTCTTGTAGTAAAGAGGAGTAAAGAGAAGTTAAATGGAGTAAAGAGATATTACCCTGTCAGTACAATATGTAGAACAGATATCGTCCTTTTACTTCTTTTCAATCCTTTTAACTCCTTTTTTACTACCATTAATGAGCAAGTTAGAAACTTGCGGAACTTAAATGACTTAACTTTTACATGTGTGACAGATGTCTGCTTTTGTCATGTAAAGTGATGACTTATGTCGGTCTTCTCTTGTGTATGTGTAGTGCCGTATTCCATAATTTATTGTATGAAGGGTATAGGTATATTGTGATGTGTTGTGTTGTATTACTTGCAGCACTCTGGAATCTTGATAAGTTCAGGGTATTCGGCTGCATTGTAGCGTACCTGTTGTATGTTCTGTGAGAACGTCTTTGTGTATGTGTTGTATTTAGCATAGCTGAGTATTGTCTCTGTTGGAGTATAGACTACAGAGTATGCAGATACTGGTGTCCACTCGTCCTTGTTTGAGTCCCATGTTGAGATGACCTTGTTTACTACTTTTCCTTTGTCATTGAGTATGTAGTCAAACTTTAATGATGAGCCGTCCTCTGATGTCTGAACTACTGAGCGACAGTTACTCTTCTCTACCTTGACCACTTGTACAGAAGCATTGGTCTTAGTGTTCTTGTTTTCTGCATTTACGTTAGCAGTAACCATGAATGTTGCTATTGCAGCAGCGATAATCTTAATCGTTTTCATATTATGTCTGTTTTTGAGTTTGTTTTTTTTTTGACACTGCAAAGATATGGAGCTTTCTGCTATCTGCCTTGGATTTTCATGCAGGCAACATACGTTTGTAAAATTTTTTTACGTACTTGTGTAAAAAATCTTTACACAGTGTACTATTTGTGTGGGACACTATGCTTTTTTGTTATCAGTTATTGCCTCCTGACCCATTACTCATCTTTGTCTCATAAACCTTAAAAAACGTGTTTTTCGCATATTTATTCGCATGTTTTTTCGCATTATGCGAAAATCCGTATTATTCAGTATTACAATATATTACAACGTGCTTTTTGGTACTTTTTCGCATTTTCGCATGTTTTTGCAAATCCCATGCTTTTTTCCGACCTGTACAGGTTGATTTTTTTAACACAGAGGTCACGGAGGGCACAGTTTTCTTTGAGAGACCTCCTCTGTGCCTGTGCTCTCTGGGTTTTTAGAAGCAATTAGCGAACAGAGTAAAATGTATTTTTTACTTTCGACTACGTCGAGCTAAAGGTTCACTATTCACTTTTCAACATTTGTGAGAGTTTCGAATTGTTCTACTTTTGTCTTGTTTGTGTACTTCATATTGTGACTAATCAAAAGATGTTGAAAACGTAGTTTGGGTGTGGTGTATATGTAATTATGTATGCTTTTTTTGCTCTGTTTTTCTTCGGGAATGGTTCGGGGATTGTTCGGGAATGGTTCGGGATTGCTTCACTTTGTCATTTGTTGAGTGTGTTATGATTGTCGTAATTGTTGGATATGTTTCGAATTGTCCTACTTTGTTGTTCATTCTATTGTTTTAGGCAGGTTCTATATAAGTAGGTGTGCATAATTATTTTATAACTCAAGTTTCGGAAGTAATTCTCTTGTAGTAAAGAGGAGTAAAGAGAAGTTAAATGGAGTAAAGAAACATTACCCTGTCAGTACAATATGGCGTACAGACTATCTCCTTTTACTCCCTTTTACTCCCATTAATGAGCAAGTTAAAAACTTGCGAAACTTAAATTTTTTAATCCCACAGAGACCACGGAGGTCACTGAATTTTATACTTATTCTGTTGATTTTAGTTGAGCTCTCAGAGGTCGCTGGCGCTCCATGGAGCCCACGGAGAAGACCCTCTCCCGACTTCCCCCTCTATGAGGAGGAGAAATTTACTCTGTTCGCTAATTGCTTCTAAAACCCTGAGAGCACAGGCATAGAGGAGGTCTCTCTATTATCTCATATAATCTTCTGCAAACTTAGAGTGCCCTCCGTGACCTCTGTGTTAAAAAAATCAACCTGTACAGGTCGAAAAAAGCATGGCATTTGCAAAAACATGCGAAAGTGCGAAAATGTGTCAAAAAATACGTTGTAATGCGTTGTCATACAACGTGTTGTAAATTTTCGCATAATGCGAAAAAATATGCGAATAAACATGCGAAAACGTCTCTTTATACACCACCTTTTTTGCACCTGTACATCGCTTTCTCAACTTGCTTACTTTTGGGTGTGAAAGTAAGCAGGAGGATGAAAAACTGCCTTGTGTTGATGGATGGTTATCCTTCTGGGTCGATGGTCATACCATTGTTGACGGGAAGTGTTTCCCTGTCCTGGAGGATGTTGTATGATATGTCGCCTGATGCGTTGATGCGAACCTCGATAGCGTATGAAGAGTCAGCAGATGTGTCAGGGTCACCAATGGTAGCGATGAAATATACAGCATCTGTGGCGTGCTCCTTGTCTGCATTGTAGCAGAAGCCGATGAGAGCCGATGTCTTGTAGAACGATTCAGGTACGAGCGACTTGAAGTCTGCCTTGGTGAAGGTACGTGTGATGACGGTTTGACCAGCCTTGGTGAGGCGGAATGTGACCTTGTTGTCGTAGAACTGATAGTCGAGTGCATTCTTGACAACAGGGAGTGTGGAGTCATTCTTGAACTGGAACTTGTATTTGTATGTTGTGCCTCCTGCAACGTGCTTGCCTGAGTCGCTATATTCGTAGAGTGAGTTTATTCCTATAGGGATGATGCTGTCAGTCGTACTGCTTTCCTCGTCCTGCTGCTGTGTGGTGTTACCACCTGAGCAGGCAGCAAGTGCAATGAAAAGGAATGTTGCAGTAAGCAAATTGGCTAATTTCATATCTAAAATGTTTATTGGTTGTTGTTTCGCTCGCAAAGTTAGTACAACTTATTCAAAAAAGAGTTACCTTTGTGCGTTTTTTTGAAATAAATACACTATGTTATTTAATAAAAATCCTCGAAATTGGCGTGTAAAGGGTGGTCAACCCCTTACCGAAATGGATAAAAAGATACTTTCATTCCAGAACAGAGGTTTCCTCGTTCCTACTCGTGAACTCATCAAAACTCCTGAGCAGATAGAGGGAATACGTCGTTCGGGAGTAATCAATACAGGTGTGCTTGACCTTGTGGCAAGCGAGATTAAGGCTGGTATGTCAACAGCTCAGATTGACAAGCTGGTCTATGACTACACACTCGACCATCATGCTACTCCTGCATGCCTCGGTTATGAGGGATTCCCTAAGAGCTGTTGTACGAGCATCAACGAGGTTGTGTGTCATGGTATTCCTTCAGAAGATGAGATACTGGAGGAAGGCGACATCATCAACGTTGACTGTACTACCATCCTTGACGGCTACTATGCCGATGCAAGCCGTATGTTCATCATCGGTGAGACGACCCCGGAGAAGAAGAGACTCGTGGACGTAGCCCTTGAGTGTCTTCAGGTAGGTGCAGAGGCATGTAAGCCTTACTCTTTCGTTGGAGACCAGGCTGCAGCCATTACAAAGCATGCTCACAAGAATGGTTACACTGTGGTACGTGACCTTTGCGGACATGGTGTCGGTAACGAGTTCCACGAGGAACCAGATATGGAGCACTATGGAAAGAAGGGTACAGGTATGCTTCTCGTTCCTGGTATGGTGTTCACCATCGAACCTATGATTAACATGGGAGGATGGGAAGTGTTCGTTGACTCAGAGGATGACTGGACTGTAGTGTCAGAGGACGAGTTGCCTTCTGCTCAGTGGGAACATACTTTCCTCATGACAGAAACAGGACTGGAAATACTGACACACTAAGTTCATAATGAGTAATTATTAATGAGTAATGAGTAATTGCCATCCGGTTCAGAACACATGGCGGTGTTTGTCATTACTAATTACTCATTACTAATTCCTAATTATAAAAAAGATGTATATTTTAGCAATCGAATCATCATGTGATGACACAAGTGCTGCGGTACTTCGTGACGGCATACTCTTGAGCAACGTGACAGCCAGTCAGGCTGTACACGAGGCTTATGGAGGTGTTGTGCCAGAACTTGCATCACGTGCTCATCAGCAGAATATAGTGCCTGTGGTAGATCAGGCAATCAAGCGTGCAGGAATAACAAAGGCAGACCTTAATGCAGTAGCCTTCACACGAGGACCAGGCTTGATGGGTTCACTCCTTGTGGGCGTCAGCTTTGCAAAGGGATTTGCACGTAGCCTTGGCATACCTATGGTTGATGTCAACCATCTTCAAGGTCATGTGCTTGCTCACTTTATCCGTGAGAGCGAGGACGATCATGACCAGCCGGAGTTCCCTTACCTCTGCCTCCTCGTGAGCGGTGGTAACTCACAGATTGTAAAGGTGAACTCATATAAGGATATGGAGATAATCGGTCAAACGATTGATGATGCTGCCGGAGAGGCAATAGACAAGTGTTCTAAGGTCATGGGACTTGGTTACCCTGGAGGTCCTATCATCGACCGCCTTGCCCGTCAAGGTAATCCTGATGCCTACCAGTTCTCTAAGCCTAATATCCCTGGCTATGACTATAGCTTCTCAGGACTGAAGACAAGCTTCCTCTACAATCTTCGTGACTGGTTGAAGGAAGACCCAGACTTCATTGAGCATCACAAGGAAGACCTTGCAGCATCATTGGAGAAGACCATAGTGGATATCCTTATGAAGAAACTGCGTCAGGCAGTTAAGGACACAGGTATCAGGCAGGTTGCCGTGGCAGGAGGTGTGTCAGCTAATAACGGATTGCGCAATGCCTTCAAGTACCATGCCAAGCGTTATGGCTGGAAGATATTCATTCCAAAATTCAGCTATACTACAGACAATGCTGCAATGATTGGCATAACAGGCTACTTCAAGTATCTTGACAAGGACTTTGCAAGCATTGACCTCCCTGCATACGCGAGAGTGTAGCCCCCCGACCCCCGAAGGGGGCGGCCATCCGGGGATAGTGAAAAGTGAAGAGTGAAAAGTGAAAAATCAATTTTACTCTTTGGCTTTACTTTAATTAGTAATTAATAATTAGCAATTAGTAATTGTTTCTAATGAGTAATTATTAATGAGAAATAATCATTCAGAACGCGTAGTCCCTTGGTAACTTCTCCCTCCCCATAGAGGGGGAGGGCTGGGGAGAGGGTCTGCTTAATAACTTTAAAACTCACTCTCGATGAAAGAAGTAAGGTTTTTCTATGTTCCCGATGCAGCTACACAGCAGGAACTGCCCGAAGAAGAGGCACAGCATGCTGTGAGAGTATTGCGTATGGAGTCAGGTGACGAGATGATGCTCATGGATGGCAAGGGCGTGTTTTATCGTGCTCATGTGGCAGAGGCAACCAAGAAGCGTTGTTTCTATACCATTGATGAGGTAATTCCACAGCCACGCCAGTGGAAGGGTCATCTGCATCTTGCCATGGCTCCTACCAAGAACATGGATAGGACAGAGTGGACATGTGAGAAGGCTACGGAGATAGGTTTTGATGAACTTACCTTCCTTCGTTGTAAGTTTTCAGAGCGTACAGTCATCAAGAATGAGCGCATAGACAAGATTCTTATCTCAGCTACCAAGCAGAGCCATAAGGCATGGAAGCCTATTCTCAATGAGATGACTGACTTCAAGACATTCATACAGGAGATAACTAAGGAAGATTCCACTCTTTTCACCCACCCTGCAAAGAACAGGTTCATCTGCCATTGCTATGATGAACCTGAACTTGGCAGCAAGCTCTTACTTAAAGACTGCATCAAGGCAGGAGAGGATGCCCTTGTGCTTGTGGGCCCAGAAGGAGACTTCTCCATTGATGAGGTCAAGATGGCAGAGGCAGCAGGTTTCCTGTCCGTATCACTTGGCGAAAGCCGTCTGCGTACAGAGACAGCAGGACTCGTTGCAGTTCATATCATGAACCTGTTTAATTGAGACACTTCCACTTTTAGCCATTCTTGACTAAATAAAAGAGATAAAAGGTGTACCTTCGAAAATGCCGAAGATACACCTTTCTTTATTCTGGTTTGCCATTCCTTCCCATAGCAATCGCGTTTAATTAAGAGGTAATCATTTCAACGATTACCTCGTAATCGTTGAAACGAAATCGAGGTTTCGTTTCAACGAGCCATAGGGGAAGACCCCCTCCCCAACCCTCCCCCTATATGGGGAGGGAGTTGCTGCCAAGCAAGCAAACAGAGTAACTCAGTCCCCTCCCTATAGGGAGGGATAGGGTGGGTCCCCCTTAGAACTTTACTTGGAGCTTTGCCATATAGTAGTTTGGGAGGTTGTCGAGCCATACCTCTATCTTGTTGTTGCCATTGAATAGCTCGTACCATGTGTCTCTTCCTTTGAATATGTCGCGGGCAACAAGCGTGAGTATGACGTTCTTCTTGCGGGTAAGCGTCTGCGAAATGGATGCGTTGCATATAAACTTGGTGGTGTTCATTGCAGAGGCAGAGTAACCGCGCCTTGTTTCTTGTTTAATGTCTGTTGAGAAGCCCATTCTGAAAGGTGTGGTGTAGGTGGCGTCCATTCCTAAGTTGTATGTTACTCGGTTCAGCGTCTCAAAGTCACTAATGTTGCCTGTGGTGTATCTCCACCTTGCCCTTCCATACATGGATACCGTGAGCTTGTCAAGAGTGTATCTGAGCGTAAGCCTCTGGTCAAGTGACTCTGTGTTTGTCTTTGCCACGGTTCTCGTCTCCCAGTCGTATGCCATTGCGTATCCGGCATCCCTTGTATATCCCACGTTTGTCCTGCTTGATATGTTAAAGTGCTTCGCCTTGCCCAGGTCACGGCTTATGGAGAAGTCCAAGTTGCCACTCCAGTTGCCGTCCACGTTATCAGAGATGAAATGTGTGATGCCAGTCTCCCTGTCATATATCGACCTTGTGCAGCTCTTGTTCTTTGTTACGTTAAATGTTGCGCTAATGTTCATCTGCTGGTTAATATCAGGCTTACGTGCATAGTAATACATATAGAGATAGCCAAATACACGATCCTTCAGGTCCTTGTTGGTGTGGTAGTAGCTCTCTGGGTCGGACATGTCCGTCTCACCAATCATGTCCGTCATGTCGGCTGCGTTCTTCTCTACATTCGTATAGATGTATATCATCTTGTTTGAGTTGTCCCATCGTCTTTGCAGAGTGTAATTGGCTTGGAAAGTGTAGAGTCCTCGCCTTGCCACCGTGTCGAGTACGTATCCCTCGTATTCCATCCTGTCATTGCGCCTTGTAGCACTTATGTTGAGAACGTGCTCTACCGTATATGTCTTTCCCTTTGCCAGCTTGTGCAATCCCAAGTGAGTCGTGTATAACTGTTTGCGGAGTCGGATGTGCCTGTAGTTGGTTGCATCAAGAGCCATCTGTAGTGAGTCTTCTGTGCAAGGCAGGTCTCCGATTTCGTGGATGCTCAGGTCGTCCCATCCGTTTCTGAGCCATTCGAGATGGTGATACTGGTTGAGGTTGCTGTCATAGCTCTGGTTGAAGTTTATGGTAGGCGTACACGTCCATCCGTTCAACACAATGCTGTACTTCAACCATGTGCCAATGTAGTAATTCGTCTTCTCCTGATTGTTGTACAGGTTCTTGTTCTCAGCATCGTCCGATGCCTGTAGCTCTTTCCAGTTCTGTATGAATTCCTCATACGGCTTATTGTTCTGATACTTTCCGTCAATGCCTATGGTGATGTTGTCGCCATTGCCCAGTTTGCGCTGGTAAAGCATATTGCCATTGAAGGACAAGTCCTTTGTCTTACTCAGGGTTCCGCGTAATGACCTCTCCTCTAATGGGCGTTCATAGTCGGAAATCTTGTCCAGTTGCATTATGCTGTCAAGTATGCTGCTCACGTTTCCGTACAGGCTTGCATCCCAGTTCATGGATGCACGCTTGCCTCCATAGTAATATTTGTTGTTTGTGTATTCCATTGTCAGTACCGAACTGAAGCGGTAAGGCTTGAACGGATTCTCCATCTTGAACCTGTTGGTTGCACTGATTTCCACATCCTTTTTCATTTGATTTTTGTCACTTATGCCGTACATATCCTTGGTGTCAGAATAGTCATGGGTATAGAATAACTGCTTGTTATTGTTCTGGAATACGTTCAATGAAGCCTCTGTCTCATTGCTGAATCTTTTCTCCTTGTCGTTAATGAGGTAGTCGAGGTTTGCCTTCTTCCTTATTATTTCTCCGTCGGAGTTGCCTTCGGGGCCCCATGAGCCCTCGCTGTCAGGGTCTGAAAGGTCGTTGATGTTGTTTGCTAATCCGAATGCACTCAGCCTTGTGTGGTCAGTCATGTTCATGCTGAAGAGTCTGCCGAGGTATCGGTCCTCTGTTCCGATGCCTCCTTCTGCATTGCCGAAGAACTTGCTCCGGTACTCCTTCTTCATGCTTACGTTCATCACGTAGTCCTTCTTTGCTACATCCCTGCCGAGCCACTTGCTCTCGTCCGTCTGCTTCTCATATACGCTGATGTCCTTTACAACATAGTATGGGAGATTGTCCAGCATCACCTTGTTCTTTCCCTTGTAGAAGTGTTCGCCGTTGAGCGTCAACTCGTCTATCTTCCTTCCGTTCACGTATATCTCGCCGTCTTCCGTTATCTCCGTGTTGGGTAGCTGCTTGATGATGCTGCTCAGCATGCTTCCTTCTGGTACGTTGAAGGCATCGGCATTGAACACTATCGTGTCACCCTTGTATGTCATCTTCACCTTCGTTGCCTTGACGACGACTTCCTTCAATCCCATCTCCTTGTCGGCCTTTCGGTGGTCGCTACGTTTCATGTAGTGCCAGGGAGCATTGAAGTTAAGGTTACGTGCAATACGCTTGATAGGCAGGTTCACGTATGTTGTCTCAAAGTCTTCGTGCTCAGCCTTGATAATATAGTTCTTCGGAGTCCGTTGGATGTAGAATGTATATGTTGCATCATTCACGCTGTTGGTACATGTCATAGTATCAAGCACAATACTATCTTCAGACATCAACGTGACTTTAGCTGTGATGCCTGCTTTTGTGAAACTATCGAGTACATGACCAGTAAGTGTTATTGTGCGCACGTCCTTGTCCTGTGCAGTTGTAATAGTTGTTACGAGGGTGAGCAAAGCAAATGTGATGTACCTTGCCATTAAATGGATTTTCATTTTCTTAATTGTTTATTGTTATCGTACGATTAGTTCGTGTTCAAGATTTTCTTGTTTTGTGTCTGCAAAGGTATATAATTTGTGTATTACCGCCAAAAGGTTGTGTCCTAAAATTTGTTAACAGTTTTTCCACCTCTAAGATTGGGAAATATCTCGACCTGTACGGTTGGAAATGTTTCTATAAAAGACTAAAACAGAACGAACTTGTCGTTTTTAATCCCCCACGGAGTCACGGAGAGCACAGAGCTTTACTTTTACGCTTATTTTCTGACGAGTCCACGAAGGTCGCAGATGC
>JAFYAT010000146.1 GCA_017540585.1 Bacteroidaceae bacterium
AAGGGGGCAGCCGTCCGGAACATATCCGCCTCACGAAGCCGACACGAAGGGTTCACGAAGGGTTGCCGAAGAGTCAGGGGTAGAAAAGTGTGCACAAATCTTATCCGAAGTGAAAAGTGAAAAGTGAAAAATCAATTTTACTCTGTTCGCTAATTGCTTCTAAAACACAGAGACCACGGAGAACTTTCTTGAGAGGGTAATTTTTGAGAACACGAATTACCGAATTACCTTTAACTTGCCATAAATTATCAAAAAAAAAAATCATGATTATTCGTGGTTAATTACATGATAATTCGTGCAAAAAAAGTTAAAACACAGAGGATACAAAGGGCTCAGAGAATACTTTAACGAATTACCATTAATTTGCCATAAATTATCAAAAAATTCATGATTATTGGCTACGCCGAGTTAAAGGTTCATACAGGTGATGTTTTTACCACGAACATTGGGATTGTTCATAATCATGTACCCCTTTAAAAAGCGAAAAGCGCTAATCTCGCGATCGGCGCTGTTCTGTTCTCAATAAGTATTAATTTTTTTAAGGTAAAAAGATTGTTTTTAGGATGTCGCAAAGTTAGTGATTTTATTTTGCACCAACTTATCAAAAAATATGTTAAAAAACATATATTTGCGCACACAACCTATTTTCCACTCCTTTCACCTTACTTTTTAATCAAATTTTTATCATATTTTGCCAATAAATTCCTTGGTGACAGCAAACGATTCGCTTGCCACTTTGTCCCAAAAGTCGAAATACTGACTACCCTTTGTGTCGTCAAGAGGAATGTCGCTTATGACACGGAAGGAGATGAATGGGACACCATAGACATGACACACCTGAGCAATGGAACAGCTCTCCATATCTACTGCCTTAGCCTCAGGAAAAAGGTCAAGAATGGCTCCCATCTTGCCCTTGGTATCGACAAACCAGTCGCCTGAGACGATGAGCCCGGGATGAACACCCTTGATGGTAGAAGCCACCTCGACAAGTCGCTCGTCACACTTGAATCGTGCTGGCATTCCGAGCACCTGACCTGCCTCACACTCCGAGCCACAATAGACGTCGTGATAGACAGTCTCAGTACTTGCAACGACCTCAAGACGAGGGACAGAGACGGTTGCACCACCTGCCACACCGCTTGACACGACATAGTCGGGAGCATAGTTGTTAATCATCTCCACTGCTCCAATGGTCGAATTGACCTTGCCAATGCCACATTGTTGAACGACAACATCTTTACCGCCAACACTACCCAAAAGGAACACTTTACCATGAACAGTTTCTTCCTTTACGTCTGTCAATATGGAGCGGAGCTGCTTCAGTTCCTTCTCCATCGCTACTATAATTCCTATTTTCATTTCTCGTTTTTTTTGTAGTTAAATTGTAGTTAAAATGGAGTTATACAGGAAGTTAAAAAGACGTTTGACTGCTCGCGGATTTTTTTTGAAGAACGAAAATTTAGAAAATTAAAGAAAATTTCTTATTACATTCTTCGTAAAAAATGATAACGAAAACAAGAGAAAATGAGAAGAAACAAATTTTACCTTCGGTGAGAAAAGTTCTTTAATTTTCTAAATTTTCGTTTATCCAAAACGGACATTCGTCTTTTTTACTCCTTTTTAACTCCTCTTTAACTCCTTGCAAGTAAAGCATCAGCTGAACTTGCTGTTTATGCAAGTGCAAATATACAATTTCTTTGGGAGAAAGCAAGTAATCGACTCACAAAATTGTTCTAAAAGTCGAGTAAGATGTTTTATTGATATATTTTTTTGAAAAATTAACAAAAAACAACACTTTCAAATTCTCTCGATAACGACAAAAATCGTACCTTTGTAACATAATTTCCACATATTATAAACAAGTATGCACAAACAAACACGGAGATTATGACAAAAAACGGGATTTTGAGGGAAAAAGGGAGAATATTATTCACCACTACATCATAGATCACACAACGATCCCAAACATTAGTAATTAAAACAACTTAAAAACTAAGATTTGTGAAAATTAAAGGTAAAAAATTTGTTTCCTGCATCGGGATGCTGACAATCGCGCTCGGCACCTATGCACAGGATTCGGGAGTAAAAGGGCACATCAGTCTCACTCTCGACAAAGCCATAGAGATTGCTTTGGCTGAAAACCCTACCATCAAGGTAGCGGACAAGGAAATCCAACTAAAACAGGTTGCTGACAAGGAAGCATGGCAGAATCTCCTTCCTACACTCGACGCAGGTTTTGCCCTCTCACACAGCATCAAGGTGGCTGCCATCAAGACGCAGATGGGTGAGTTCAAGATGGGTCAGGACGGTTCTACAACCGCTACCGGTTCGCTCACGCTCAACCTTCCACTCTTCGCTCCAGCCGTATATCAGAACATGAAGCTGACTAAGGAGGACATCCAACTGGCTCAAGAGAAGGCACGCTCTTCACGCCTCGACCTCATCAATCAGGTCACCAAGGCTTACTACAGCGCACTCCTCTCACAGGACTCATACACGGTGATGCAGAAGAGCTACAAGATAGCCAAGGACAACGCAGACCTTGCCAAGGCAAAGTATGAGGTAGGCTCAATAAGCGAGTATGACAAGATTTCAGCCGACGTACAGGCACGTGGAATGAACTCCAACCTCGTGAACGCAAAGACAGGCGTGACGCTCTCAATGCTCCAGCTGAAGGTACTCATGGGAGTAACAGCCGACGTTGACATCACAATCAACGACAGTCTCAAGCGCTACGAGAACTCACTCACTCTTCCACGCACAACGAATGAGGAAGACAACCTGAGCGGCAACACAGCACTCCGTCAGCTCGACATGAACATGTCACTTCTCCAGAGGTCACGCAAGATAATGAACACAAGCTTCATGCCAACTCTTGCACTCCAGCTTCAGGGACAGTACCTCTCCTACTCTAACCAGAACTGGAACTTCCTCAACTACAAGTATTCTCCAGCTGCCACATTGGCAATATCACTCTCTGTGCCAATCTTCCACGCAAGCAACTGGACAAAGTTGAAGTCAAACAAGATTCAGATAGAGCAACTTGAGGATACAAGAGCCAACACACAGCGTCAGCTCACACTTGCAGTCGAGAGTTACAAGGAGAACATGGCAAGCTCCATCGTTCAGGTAGAGTCAAACCGCGAGGCAGTACTTCAGGCAGACAAGGCCGTCAAGATTTCGAGCAAGCGCTACGAGGTTGGTGCAGGAACAATCTTTGAGCTTAACCAGACAGAGACAGCTTACACACAGTCAGAACTAACATACGTCCAGAGCATCTACAACTACCTCTCAAACAAGGCAGACCTCGAATATACTCTCGGACGTGAAACATACATCAAGTAAAAAGAATTTCAAATCTCAAATCTATAATTTTTGTTTCCGGAACATATCGGGACGCATAAATTTGACATGATAGATTTGAGATAACAACAAAACGATTATGAATAAGATTAAGATACTCAGCCTTGCAACATTCGCACTTATCATGGCTTCATGCGGAGGCGATGATGACAAGAACAAGGCAGTTGCAGAGGCAAAGCCTGAGGTAAAGATTACCAAGGTTACAAATGAGGACATTCCTCAGACAGAGACATACACAGCCACAGTAGAAAGCGACGTAAAGAACAATATCTCGCCTAACACCCCACTCCGTATCGAGAAGATACTCGTGGACGTTGGTGACGTTGTACGCAAGGGACAGGTTCTCGTCGTACTCGACCAGACAAATCTCAGCAACACAAAGCTTCAGTACGAGAATGCAAAGATAGATTTCGGACGTATGGAGGCACTCTATAAGCTTGGTGGCGTAAGCAAGGCAAACTACGATGCTGCCAAGTTGCAGCTCGATATTCAGGCAGCACTCATCAAGCAACTTACAGAGAACGCTCAGCTTGTTGCACCTGTAAGTGGTGTGGTTACAGCACGTAACTTTGACAATGGCGATATGTGTTCAGGAAGCGCAATCCTTACCATCGAGCAGACAAACGCAGTAAAGCTCAACGTAAACGTATCAGAGAGCTACTACAAGTTGCTCAAGAAGGGTATGCCTGCAACCATCACACTTGACGCATACGAGGGCGAGGAGTTCACAGGTAAGGTTACAATCGTAAGCCCTTCAATCGATGCAACTACTCACACCTTCAAGGCAGAGATTACAATCAACAACAAGGACCAGAAGGTTCGCCCAGGTATGTTTGCACGTGCCACAATCAACTTCGGCTCAAAGTCACACACAGTCATTCCTGACGTGGCTCTCGTAAAGCAGATTGGTGCCGGCGACCGTTACGTATATGTATATAAGGACGGCAAGGTAAGCTACAACAAGGTTGAACTCGGAAAGCACATGGGTGACAAGTACGAAATCCTCAGCGGTGTGAACGCTGGCGACCAGGTTGTAATAGCAGGTCACTCACGTCTTGCCAACGGCAAGGAAGTAGAAGTAGTAAAGTAAACCGTCGGAATTAAAAATTAAAAATTAAAATTCCGATGCACCACCCAAAGGCAGCCTTACGGGACAACATATACCCGACAAGGCTGATACACGGGAGACTTCATAGAAAGAATATTAACATGCCATCCGCCCCCATCTCCGGATGGCCGCCCCCTTCGGGGGACGGGGGGCTAATATTATATGTCATTATACGAAGGAGCGGTCAAAAGACCGATTATGACAAGCCTCTGTTTCTTGGCTGTCATCATATTTGGTATCTTCTCGCTTATCAAGCTTCCTATCGACCTCTATCCGGATATCGATACGAACACCATCATGGTGCTCACATACTATAACGGAGCATCAGCAGAAGATATCGAGAACAATGTAACGCGTCCGTTGGAGAATACTCTCAACTCCGTAGAACATATCAAGCACGTAACAAGTAACTCACGCGAGAACGTCAGCGTCATCACGCTCCAGTTTGAGTACGGTTACGACATCGACGTGCTCACCAACAACGTACGAGACAAACTGGACATGGTAAGCTCTGCGCTCCCTGACGAGGCACAGCAGCCTATCCTCTTCAAGTTCTCTACGGACATGATTCCTATCCTCCTCCTCTCAGTCGAGGCAGAGGAATCACGTCAGGCTCTCTACAAGATTCTTGACGACAACGTGGCAAATCCACTTGCACGTATCGACGGTGTAGGTACCGTGTCAATATCTGGTGCTCCAAAGCGTGAAATCAACGTATATATGGATGCCAAGAAGATGGAGGCATACAACCTCAGCCCGGCTCAGGTGTCAGCAGCCATCTCTGCAGAGAACCGCAACATTACCAACGGTACAATGGACGTAGGTTCACAGACATTCACAGTACGTGTGGAGGGTGAGTTTGACGACCCTCAGCAGATGAAGGACATCATCGTCAAGACTACCGAAGACCCTGTAACACACGTCAAGAAGAACGTCTATCTCCGTGACGTGGCACGCATCGTGGACAACGTACAGGAACGTGCACAGCGCACATTCACAAACGGTACACAGGGTGCCATGATTGTGGTACAGAAGCAGTCAGGTGCCAACTCAGTGGAGATTTCAGACAAGGTGATGAAGATGTTGCCTACACTCCAGGCAAACCTCCCGTCAGACGTAAAGCTCGGACTTATCGTCAACACGTCTGACAACATCCTCAACACCATCGGTTCACTCGAAGAGACAATCATGTACGCCATGATATTCGTGGCACTCGTCGTGTTCGTATTCCTCGGACGCTGGCGTGCAACGACAATCATCGTCATCACCATCCCAATGTCATTGATAGCATCATTCATCTATCTCTACGCAACGGGTGGTTCGCTCAACATGATTTCGCTCTCATGTCTCTCTATCGCTATCGGTAACGTGGTGGACGATGCCATCGTAGTACTCGAGAACGTGACGACACACATCGA
The DNA here is from genome assembly GCA_017540585.1 of Bacteroidaceae bacterium. GTDB lineage: Bacteria > Bacteroidota > Bacteroidia > Bacteroidales > Bacteroidaceae > Minthosoma. Next base: position 5,890 of record JAFYAT010000146.1, read on the forward strand.
GCGTGGCTCAGACCCTAAGCAGGCAGCCATCCACGCAACCAACGAGGTGGCAATCTCAGTTATCGCCTCTACCCTCACCATGATTGCGGTATTCTTCCCACTCACCATGGTAACAGGTATGGCAGGTGTGCTCTTCAAGCAGCTCGGATGGATGATGTGTATCATCATGACAATCTCTACTACAAGCGCACTCTCATTCACACCAATGCTCTGTTCACAGATGCTCCGCCTCCAGAAGAAGCAGAGCAAGCTGTTCAAGACATTGTACTCACCTGTAGCCAAGGGACTCGAAAACCTTGACGACTGGTACGAGAAGAAGATCAACTGGGCAGTACGCCACCGCTGGACAGTCATCGTAAGCTGCGTCGTACTCTTCGTATTCTCCATAGCCTGTGCCAACATATTCGGTATCAAGTCAGAGTTCTTCCCATCCAACGACTCAGGTCGTGTGGGAGTAACGCTCGAACTTCCTATCGGTACACGTGTGGAGAAGGCAGAGGAACTTGCAAAGTCGCTCACAAAGAAGTGGCAGGACCGTTACGGCAAAGACCTCCAGTCATGTAACTTCACAGTAGGACAGGCAGGTGACGACAACACGTTCGCATCACTCCAGACAAGTGGTTCGCACATCATATCATTCAACATCATGATGGTGCCATCCAACCAGCGTGACCGTACACTCGCATCCATCTGTGACGAGATGCGTATGGACTGTAAGGAAATACCAGAACTTGACAAGTACCGTGTACTCCTTGGAGGTCAGCAAGGTGCAGCCATGGGTGGACAGGCAACAGCCACATTCGAGATATACGGCTACGACCTCGACGCAACACGTCGTGTGGCAGAGCAGATGTCCGAGCTCTTCCGTGAGAACGAGATGATTACTCAGGTCAGCATCTCACGCTCTGACTTCCAGCCGGAAATAGTAGTTGACTTCGACCGCGAGAAACTTGCAACAGAAGGTCTCTCACTCTCTACAGCCGCATCAAGCGTACGTAACCTCATCAACGGTTCGCTCATGTCATACTACCGTGAGGACGGTGAAGAGTACGACATCAAGGTACGCTACGAGCCTACCTCACGTATGAGCATCGAGGATGTGGAGAACATGACCATCCCTAACGCAACAGGCACAAAGCAAATCCGCATACGTGACGTTGCAACAGTAAGGGAAAGCGCCATCCCACCAACCATCGAGCGTAAGGACCGTCAGCGTATCGTGACAGTCAACGCTGTACTTGCCGACGGCTATGCCCTCTCAGACGGTGTGGAACTTGGAGAATCATTCTACAAGAAGCTTGACATCCCTAACGGTGTGACAGTTCAGGTAGCAGGTTCATACGAAGACCAGCAGGACTCAAACCGTGACCTCGGAACACTCGGAATACTCATCATCATCCTCGTGTTCATCGTTATGGCAGCACAGTTCGAGAGTCTCACATATCCGTTCATCATCATTCTCTCCGTACCATTCGCATTCTCAGGAATCATCCTGTCACTCATCATCACACAGACAAACCTCAACATCATGTCTATGCTCGGTGGTATCATGCTTATCGGTATCGTAGTAAAGAACGGTATTGTGCTCATCGACTACACACAGTTGCTCCGTGAACGAGGCATAGGACTCATCCGCTCAGCTGTCATGGCAGCACGAAGCCGTCTCCGCCCTATCCTCATGACCACACTCACTACCATCCTCGGTATGGTGCCAATGGCAGTAAGCCACGGTGTAGGTGCTGAGATGTGGCGCCCACTCGGTGTCAGCGTGATTGGAGGTCTTACAGTATCAACAATCCTTACGCTCATCTACGTTCCATCCATGTTCTGTATCTTCGGAGCAGTAGGTATCAAGCGCAAGCGCCGCAAGCTCAAGGAAGACCGTGAGCTCAACGCATACTGGAAGGAGCACGCAGCAGAGGAGCAGCTCAACAAGAAGTAAATTTATAATGGTAGTTAAAAAGTAGTTAAAAGGGAGTTATAAAGGGAGTTAAAAAGACGATAGTCTTAACCCTCAAATTAACATTCGCAAAATTATGCCTCAGGAACAGGCGTTCAGAACGCATAAATTTGAAATATGAGATTGCAACATAGAGTATCGTCTCTTTAACTCCACTTTAACTCCTCTTTAACTCCATTTTAACTCCCCCAAAATATCATCAAAATGAAAAGTGTATTCATAGCATACGATCAGGCACATCAGGACAATGTGATGGAAGCACTCGAAGGCATCCACGCACGTGGCTACTCATTCTTTGAGCAGGTCGGCGGACGTGGCACCAACGGTGGTGAACCACACCTCGGCTCACACGCATGGCCATCAATGAATAGTGCCATCATCACAGTCATCGAAGACGAGAAGGTTGACCGTCTCCTCGATGAACTTCACCAGCTCGATGTTGACAACCCACTCCTCGGTCTCCGTGCCTTCGTGTGGAACATCGAGAAGAGCATCTAAACATTCCGACATAGCACTTACGGCATGGCTCCACACAACACAGAGCCACTGCCACAGATACATAAGCAAGGTATCGTTCGCAACACTGCGGACGATGCCTTTTTTTCGTGCCCACGTCCTCCTTATGAACACGTAGAACATAGTTTTTTTAGAACCCGTCGCCAGAGGCGACTAAAAACATGTTATTTTTAAGAACCCGCTCCCTCTCGGGAGCTAAATTACCAACTATTCTCACCGAAGGTAATCTTACCAATCTTTGAGCCAATCTTACCATTTTTTCTTACGCTATGTGCGCATAACATTCCACGAGAACAGAAAATATTACAAACTTAATAATGTAAAGATTTCTTCCCTACGGTCAGAGAGAAAAGTTGGTAATTTAGCCTTCGCCAGAAGGCGGGTTCTAAAAAAACACAGCGTAAAAAAAACGGCGGCTAAAAAATATCAGTGTCTTTACGTGTCTATAAGAATATGCGGAAAAGGTAAAAAGCCTCATCTTGGCATCATACCAAGACGAGGCTTACATCTATATACTTGTGCTATCGTACACGTTACTTACATACACCACGAATGTTGAGACCGTTCCAACGGAAGACACCACCATAGCCAAAACTACCAGGTGTAAAGTATATTTCTTTTCCGCAATCACATTGGAGCATATTACCATCAATACCCAACGCAGAAGTCCAGAGGGTAGCATCATCTGCAATATCTGGCTTACCTTCCTGCATCCATCCGGTTACAGGAAGGAAAAGATGAGGGTCGGCAAGAGAATACGCAGTAGAAGGAGTACTGCCCTTACCAACCAGCCTTCCCGCATAAGACTTACTCTTTGCCTTAAACACAATATAGCCAGGAATGCCTGTGTCGTTATAGTCTAATGTATATACGGCATAACAGCTATCCACGAGTTCTTGCGCCTCTTCTCGATTTGGCATTCGCCATGCACCTCCCCAGTTCTGGATAACGGCATCATCATCTGCCTCAAGAGCAGTGAGATTATCAATTACGCCATATTCATCAGAAACGCTATACTTGGTCACACCACAACAATAAGAATTAACAGCATCATTATAAATCTTTTCTCCTTTCCACTTATACGATTCCCAGCTATAGGCATTATCAGTCTGAGGCTTTGTCTCACCCCAAGCATAGTAATCGCCTACGGCAGTAGGAGTAGAAGCACCAAGGTTCATGGTTGCCCACTTCGTACCAGAAGGGAAACCGAAATCGACATAAGCATGACCGTCCTTCATGCCGCTACTTTCAAACTTCTTGACAAGTGTGCCTGTATAACTGCGGTAAGCCTTGCCTGCTCCAAAACTCTTGGTCAGGAAGCTTGCCACATACTTCTCGCCGCCATCCGTAGTGGCAGAGATATACACGGTACCCGTGCCTGAAACAGGAAGGACAGAGGCATATACGGTAATAACCATGTTGTCGGCTGTGGTCTTGACATTCTTGAGGTCAAGGCTGATGCTTGGAGACTTAGCAACGGATTGAATAGCACCAGTAGAGACGTTCATCGTGGCACTCGTTATCCACACGTCCTTACCCGTGGCACTACTGATAGTCACGTTCTTCCATGTAGCCTCAACAGGTACGGTAAGATTGAGAGCAAGGATAGCGACCTTATGCTTGAAGGCAAAGACAACCTGACGCTCCTCGCCTCCAATGGTCTCCACCTTGTCGGTCGAAGGCGCATACATGATGTCGTACTTCCTGCCGATGGTCTCCAGCGTTCCGTCCTGCCCAGTCATGTCGATAGGCACGGCTGTGTAAGGCACATCGGACGTGAGCTTACCATTGTAAGGCGAATAGGCGGCATAAGTATTGCCGTCCTTCAAGTCCCATCCTGCACCATCAAAGGCAGCAAAGTGGGCATCCACGCCGTCAATCACACGCAGCACCTGCTTAGCCTGACTGTTCGTAGTAGGCTTGACAGGGAAAACGCCTATGGCATCACGGTCAGTCCACGCAAATTCAAGTTTGGAATTTGTAGCCGTTATCATGGTACGGGTATCATCATCCCACTCAAAAGGCTCACAACTGATTATCACATCACCGACATCACCCCGACTTGGAGTGACATCATCTACCATGTCTGTCAGCTCCGATGTACACGAAGCCAGCAATAGCAAAGGTAAGCAGTTAAGGAAATGTTTCATAGCGTTCGTTATTTTAAGCGTTATACCATACAGAGAGTCTGTCCTTAATCTCTTGAAGCATCTACTTCAACTGTACTACGCTTACGTGCTCCATTATCCCATGGGATATCATTACCTGTTACGCCAGCCCCACCGCTCTTATTACTACCAGCAAGGATTGAAGCACGAATACTTGTCTTACGCACCTCTGCACAAGGTGCTGAATAAATCTTTGTTTTCATAAGTTATTTGTTTTATTTGATTAAAGTTTGTCTAAACGCTTGCAAATATACTATTTTCCATTATACAAGCCAAAAGAAAATTAAGAATTAAGAATGCAGAATTCAAAATTCCGCGATAGAGTATCTACTCCCCGCCCTGAAAGGCGAATGAGGGCGCAGAAGAGAGACTAAATGTCTCTCTGTCCCGAAATGAGGGGAGAGCAGTGCCCTACTCGACGGAGGAACGGGGTTGGGGGAAGGTCCATGGGGTTGTGTTCGTTGGGAGAAGGTCCTCCTTATCTATTCTTCACATACATCCACCACCCTGCAGCGATTAGTATAGGAGTAAAGACATAGCCTACGTAAAAGATGGTACTCCAGCTGACCACGAGGTAGAGAACCATGGCAAGACCCGTAAGTTCGAGCAGATAAGCCACACCCGGCACGAAGTAAAAATTATGATACACCTCATCAACCACGGCAATATACAGTATTATCACAACCCAGAGGAGAACCACGAGCGATGACATAAGCGCAGGCAACTGCAAAGGATTGAGCGTAGGATGATAGTAATACTCCTGCCAGTACTCAGGTACGAAGTTCTGTATGCTCGCATATACCGAAGCCATGATTGCCACAGCCGTAAGGAACAAGAGCGGATAGAAGCTGTCCATGTCGTTGAAGCGGAGTATCTGCAGCTTCTTGACCTTTCCCCTGCGGAGGAAGAAACCTATGATACCACAGAAAACTAAAGCAGACATCCAGAAGCCACGACTACCAGTCATCAAGTCCAGCATCTCGGATATGGAATCATCAGGCACGACACCCTTCAGAAGCTCATCCTCAGGAATCCATCCCATGGTAAACTGGTCGTGTGCCACCTTCACCCACACAGAGTCAATGGAGTCGCCCGGAATAGTCTTGATACTTGCCACGGCAATAAGGTCGCCACTATACACCTTGCAAGTGTCCGTGAGAAGGTCGCCCTCACGTGGAATGAGTGTGAGCGAATCTGCCTTGACGACGAAGTTGAAATTCTCCGAATAATGATGAGACAGGCGGAAATAGAGTGAATCTGCCTGCTGGGGACTGAGCGTAAGGAACGTATCCACAGGCTCTGTGCCTATGACGCTATCAGACATGGCAATTGCCTTATCCGCCAGAGAGTCAAGCGCAACTTCATCGCCCTGCACTTCATCCGAAGAACAGGAAGCAAACATCAGCATAACTCCCATAAAAGCGCATGCCAAAGACGACACACAAGACAATAACCTATACCACTTCATAACAAAATCTTAATTATGATTCCACAAAATTTATGCAGGTAATTTGTCTTATTCCTGAAGGATATTTTTTCAGCCACGAATTACACGAATTTTCACTAACTTTTTCCTTGTGCTTTGACTGCCCAGGTGTATTACACAAAGAATTGCTCGTGCAATTACGAATTTCACGAATTCATTCAACCGCAACCCCACCGAACGGCATTCGTGCCATTCGCAGACAACACATGTTGTCTTGGTGAAATAAATAAGAGGTTTTGAAGGTTCGTGAAAATTCGTGTAATTCGTGGTAAAAAAATCATCACCAACACGAATTCTCGTAGAAATCTTAATTTTTAACTCTTAATTCTTAATAACTACCATCTCACACTTCTCGCAGTCGAAGTCAAGCTGGAACTCCTGACCACTTGCAAGTCTGATAGACAATACCTCATCACGGGCAGATGCACCCACGGTCTTGGTACAT
>JAFYAT010000147.1 GCA_017540585.1 Bacteroidaceae bacterium
CCACGTGTACGATTTGCAAGATTTTCGTAATTCTTCTTTGTCTGTTCAAGATTTTGCGCTACCTTTACCGCGCTTTCACTTGAAACGGCAGTGTCACTTGCGTTTGCGCCGACACGGGTTTGTGTGGAAGCTTTTTTTGTTGAATAACGAGTACCATTCACAGTACGTTCAAGTGCATCATCATCTATGTAAGCATCGCCTGTGTCAATACCAACTTCTTCTTCAAAGCCCATATTTCGTTTTACATAATACACATTACGTTTCGACTAAAACTTAGCTATCGAAGATAGTGCAAATAATATACCAATTCGCACTAACGAGGAAGAAATCCCATTCTAAGAAATGTGCAGATTGTGCAGATATTTCTATACATTATTATTAAAAAGTAAATAAGTACATATATATACTATATGCATACTTATTTACTTTTTTTTTACACGCATAAATAAAATGTGTACAATCTGCACAATCTACACAAATAATATCATTCTGCAAGATTTATGCTACCATCAAATTTAAGTTTCATGGTAGTCAAAAAATATTTTCATGGTAGTCAAAATCTTTTTTCATGGTAGTCAAAAGATAATTAGTAATGAGGAATTAGTAATTATTTCTCTGTGGTCTCTGTGTTTCAAAACTTTTTTAAAACGAATTATCATGTAATTGGGCACGAATTAACATAAAGATTTTTCGAACTGTATGGTTGTAGTTTTGCACAAAGGTGCATATTAAAAAAACAGTCAAGAAACAGAACAAAAACAAGAAAAAACATGTTTTTTCTTGTTTTATTTGGTTTTTACCATGTTTTTTTAACTGGCCGCACTGCGGCAAAAAACAACATACAGTTTCAACCGTACAGGTCGAAATTAATTATATAAAAACAAGTAAAAAATCTCATTTATTTGCATGTGAAACATATTCTAACTATCTTTGCCATATCGATTTAACAACTTGTCGGTTTAACATAACAACATTATGTACCGACTTAAATTTGATTTACCACAATAATTAAATTTTATTAACAACGGAATCCAAATGGAAAGAATCAAGATATACATGAACACTCCATCATGGAACGTGGGCACAAACACTGACATACGCCTACAGAGGGAGATGGCGTGCCTTGAGAAAGACCTTGAGAATGTACACTTGTACTTTCCTAAAAGCAAGATTCTTTCCTTGCCATACAACATAGACAAGATTTGCGGCTTCATCAAGAGAAAGATGTTGGGTACCGTCACTCTCGACACAAAGGACGGATGGGTGCTAAGACACAAGGCACTATACAACGAGCCAGAAATCTGGTTTGCGAACTGCGACATCATATACGCCCAAGGTATCTTACCCGACAATGTGCATGGCAAGCCCATACTCTTGGATTTGTTCTATATGCGCCCAGAGGATGTTAATTCTACATTTAGCGAGAAAGCACAGGAGAACTTCGACATTCTATCCAATCAGATTAAGAAGCTTGCAAGGACAAATGGCATCTTCAATCTAAGGAGCGACTATGCAATAAGAATGGTGGAAGAATTGTGTCCTGATAATGCTTGGAAATTTAGAAACCTACCTTTCCTGCGCCCTAACATCAAGGCTGCAAGCACAGACGAAATAACAGAAAAACACACAAACGACAACACTATACGCTTTCTGTTTTGTGGTGCCCAGGCAAACAGAAAAGGTCTGCCCGTAGTCATCGAGTCATTCATCAAGGCAAAGGAAGCGTACGAATGCAAGAGCGAGCTGCATATCGTTTCAGCACTTAGCGACGGCCATGTGGATATTCCACAACGAGATGACATAATATTCCACGGAGAACTGCCATCCAACGAGACGCAGCAACTATTCAGGAAATGTCATGCATACATAATGCCGTCAAGAGAAGAAAGCTTTGGACTGACATATACCGAAGCTATGGCAAACGGACTTGTGACAATAGCACGCAACTTTGAGCCACAAAAAGAGATACTCGACTATGGGGAATGTGGTATATTGACTAATATTGACACGCAATCAGTCACAGGGAGCATAGAAAGCGTGTTACTCATGACAAAAGAAGAGCGAATAGGCTTTGCTCTGAAGGCAAGAGACAGATTCATCAAAAAATATAGCTATGGCGCAGCTCTCAAAGAATGGCAAACAGCCATAGAAGACTGTTTTGCGCAACAATAGTGCAACCATTAACTTATAAATGACAAATGTTTGTGTTTAACATAACACACATTACGGTCTGATTAAAACCCAAATTAGCCGTTCGAAAGCATGTATCCGAACGGCTAATTCTGTATTCCCTGTCTATAAGAGTTGTCCATTCATCCCTATTATCCCAAAAGAGGGTCATTTGTCACAAATAGTTGCTGTATGTCACAGATATTTTGCGGGATGTGAAAAGTACAATACCTTTGCGATGTGATTCAACTAAACGTAGTTGAGGCACGTAATAATAAATGTATTGTATAACTAAAAACAAAGATGATTATGAAGACTCTTACAATTATTGTGACTTTCTTTTTCTCAGTGGTAAACTGTTTTGCTCAGGACTCAATGCAGGAACGTATAGGTAAAGCAATGCAAACGGCACAGCATCCAACGCCTGAGACACTTCTCACTTGTATTGCAGAGCTCAAGGACGTAGTGAAAGATTACCCAGACAGCATTGCTCCAAAGCAGTGTTTGGCTACGCAAAGCATTACCTATGCCCTTATTGCTCCTACTGCCCCTCAGTCGGAGGCTCTTCTTGCTTCGTCAAAGCAGATGATTGATGTTATGGAGGCTTTGCCACAGATGGATAAGTCTGACCTCAACACCCTTCAGGGTATGTACCTTATGGCATTGATTGTTCAGAATCCAGCGCAGAACGGACAACGATACTTCATGCAGGTGATGCAGCACTACAAGAAGGCTCTCAAGCTTAACCCGAACAATATGCTTGCTCAGCAGATGCAAGCCGAGTTCTATAAGGGCATGAATAGATGACATGGTAATTCAACCCCGATTGAAGTTGCACATCGTACCTCTATTGATATAGTATATTATACCTCATACGATGTTCTGCATAACACGTATTACGACCGACTAAAACAAAAGAAGTCTCAAAAGTCACGGCTGGCACTACAAGCCAACATAGACTCGGAACTTCTTTCTGTTAGCCGTTAAACACTCGTTTAACGGCTGTTATGTGTCTGAGCATATTGTCCGAATGGCTATTACTAATTACTCATTACTAATTGCTCATTACAAGAAGTGTAAGGTAGAACACACATTCGCATATTATGAACATGGCACCGCAGCAGTCGCCTGTATAGCCCTGGATGCGCTTACGCATGTACCATACAAGGAGGAAACGTGCGACGATTGTCATCAGTAGCGCAAAGGCGAATGAGCCAATGGCACGTGGAAATATGAAGATGAGCATTACAGCACATGGCACGAGGCTTACGAGCATAGTGAGTATCTTGTCCATAAGCGTGGTAGGTACATACACGAGCTTGTTCTTTGCTTCAGCCTCCTTGCGTGCGTATGGCAGGGAGTATATGATTGTGGAACTGACAGCCTTGCTCATCACATCGGCTATGAAGATGATGCAAGGAATGATGAACATCACCTGCCAGTCATCCACTCGTTCGATGGGGAGACTTGTTGGTGTGTTGTACATGATGCCTGCCTTAAATATTACTGCAGTCATGGTTGTCGTCATGATGAGGAAATAGAATATTAGTCCTATCACTCCGTAAGTGCCGATGTGCGAGTCCTTCATAATCTCAAGTGTACGCTCTCGTGTCGTTCCTCCGCCAAATCCGTCGCAGAAGTCGGCAAAACCGTCCTCATGCAAGGCACCTGTAATCAGGATACGTACCAGAAGGGCGAAGATGCAGCTTAGCATTATGTTGTCGTGGAAGATGTAGAAGCCCAGCAGCATTGTTGCTGCCATGGCAAGAGCTGTCACCCATCCTGCCAGCGGCCAGAGGGGTACCACACGTTCGTATGATTCCTTTGGAATGTCTTTCAGTCGCCAGAATGGTAGGCGAGTGAAGAATGATAATGTTGCAAGTATGCGGTTCATTTCCTCCGAAATTAAGAATTATGAATTATGAATTAAGATTTAGTAACAAGCAAAAAATAACATGGTATATTTATTTAGCATAAATTATCATAAACCTTTAGCTCGGCGTAGCCAATTTGCCACGAATTATCATGAATGGATTTCGATATTATCGAAATTATAATTAATGAGAATTAATTTGTTACGCGAATAATATTTATGAAAATTCGTGGCAAATTAATGGTAATTTGCAAAACAAAAGCCATATTTTGTACCAAGTTATTTATTAATCATTACTTATTTGATGATGCTATGGCAGATGACGTTTGTCATAACTTCTTAACTACTTAACTTCTCACTCCATTTTTAACTTTTAATTGTTAACTTTTAACTTTAGCCCCCAATATTATGGGGGCCTAAAAGTATTTCGTTATCTCTGCGTGCTGGAAGTTGTCCATCTCGTTAATCATGTTGACGGCTGATTGCAGTATTGGGTAGGCACATATTGCACCAGTACCTTCGCCCAGTCGGAGACCGAGAGAGAGAAGAGGCTGTGCACCCATACCGTCAAGCATCATCTTGTGTCCTGACTCGTCGCCACAATGACCGAAGACGGCATAGTCCATCACGTTCTTGTCTATCCTTGATGCTGCAAGCATGCAGGCAGTCATGATGAAACCGTCAACAATCACTACCATGCCATGTTCCGCTGCCCTGAGCATTCCGCCTATGGCTGCCACCATCTCATAGCCACCGAAGTAGGAGAGAGGGAATGAAGAATGAAGAGTGAATAATGAAGAATCGTGTTCAGTCAATGAGTTCCTGAACGTTAAAAGAGAGGATGACAGCACCTCATATTTATGTCGTATGCCTTCATCGTTTAGTCCTGCTCCTGCTCCCACGCATTTGTCGAGAGGAATGCCAAGGAAAAGATGCATCCAGATGCTTGAAGGTGATGTGTTGGCAATACCCATCTCTCCAAAGCTGATGATGTTGCATCCCTCTGCATGACACTTGTCCACCATCTCTGCGCCCACGGTAAGAGCACGCTCGTACTCTTCTTGTGTCATGGCAGGCTCATGGAGGAAGTTGCGTGTGCCGTGTGCAATCTTGCGGTCGATGATGTGAGGACACTTCTCGTGGTCGAAGTCATAATCCACTCCTACGTCCACCACATGAAGCTTGAACCCATGTTGACGACAGAACATATTGACGCCTCCGCCACCACGTCCGAAGTTAATCATCTGTTGCCACGTCACCTCACGAGGACTTACGCTCACGCCCTCACGCTCTATTCCATGGTCGCCACCAAAGAGAATGTGGCATGGATGGCAGAGCTTGGGAGTTAGAGTGTGCTGAATCAATCCAATCTGTAGGGCGAGCGACTCAATTCGTCCGAGTGAGCCTTTCGGCTTGTTGAGGTTGTCTATCTTTTCCTGGAGAACAGGTATGAAAGACTTATCTAAGGCTTGTATCATCGTATTAAGTTTTTTGCAAAGGTAGTCTTTTTAGTTATGAGCAAAAAATAACATGGAATATTTTTAAGCATAAATTCGTGATAATTTATGCTTAAAAGCCAAGAATTGTTTACGTGTTTTTGCATCGTAGCCTGTACGTACAGGAACGTACTCTCAGTACGTCCCCAACGTACTGTGAGTACGCTCGCCACGTACTACGAGTACGTTCGCGACGTATTTTCAACCTTTCCCTTACCTTCCCCTTAGGTGTGCCTTATGTGTCTGTTCAGTTGCTAAGGGAAACTAAGGAGAACCTAAGGTGAACGTAGGGTGCACCTAACACGAAATCGGATTGTATGGCATGGATGATTAAGCCTGAAAGGCTGGTGAGATTACAGGCAGGGGGTGGAGCGTAGCGTATGATTATTGGTGCGACGTCATCCTAAGAACCCAGAATGGGTGGCAGAACAAAAGCCATGTTAGTGCCTTTATTCTGTCACTCCTTCGGAGTTCTGAAAAACAGAACCGAAATTTATACAGGGGTTCCGCTACGCTCCACACCCTGTCTGTGTTCTATCAGCCCTTCGGGCTTTCGTTTTTTACCCCCCTCTCGTGTCAATTAGCCATCTGATACTGGGAAAATGCAACTTTTTTCATCTTCATGGTGTTTTTCCCTCTCATTTGTTTTGTTGTTTCCATATATATATATTCGCCACCGTTTTGTGAAATGTTGAAAGGGTAATAGGTGAAAATGATTCCATGAAGATATTATTTTTTCAGGTGAAATTTTTATTCTAAGAACTTTATACTAAAACTTTAAATTGTATGAAAATGAAGCAGAAAAATTATGTTGCTCCTTCCGTTTCGGAGCGTGCGTCCCGTATTCGCAC
>JAFYAT010000148.1 GCA_017540585.1 Bacteroidaceae bacterium
GTGCGAATACGGGACGCACGCTCCGAAACGGAAGGAGCAACATAATTTTTCTGCTTCATTTTCATACAATTTAAAGTTTTAGTATAAAGTTCTTAGAATAAAAATTTCACCTGAAAAAATAATATCTTCATGGAATCATTTCACCTATTATTCTTTCAACATTTCACAAAACGGTGGCGAATATATATATATATATGGAAATACCAAAACAAATGAGAGGAAAAATCACCATAAAGATGAAAAAAGCTACATTCTCCCAGTATCAGATGGCTAATTGACACGAGAGGGGGGTAAAAAACGAAAACAGGATGACGTCGCACCAATAATCAGGGGTTACGCTACGCTCCACACCCTGCCTGTAATCTCACCAGCCTTTCAGGCTTAATCATCCAAGCCATACAATCCGATTTCGTGTTAGGTGAACCTTACGTTTCCCTTAGGTTCTCCTTAGTTTCCCTTAGCAACTGAACAGACACATAAGGCACACCTAAGGGGAAGGTAAGGGAATGACAACAAGGATTATTCACAAGAGTTTCGAGTCTCTCCTGCAAGAGCCTACAGTTTCTCGGCAATATGTTTGAGTTTCTCCAGCAAGAAACAAAAGTCTCTCGCCCATGAGACTACAGTCTCTTGCGCACGAGACTACAGTCTCACGGGCGAGAGACTGGAGTCTCCAGCGCAAGAAACTCACAGAGACTCGCAATCCTATGATTTTTAGTCAAAAGACATAAAATACAAATAACAGCCGTTAAACAATCGTTTAATGATTGTTTAACGGCTGTTAAATTGCTTGCGACAATCTTATTTCTGCATTAGCTCATCTGTCTTATTCAAGCTTTAACGTTCCATCCGTGACATGCACCTTTGCCTCGCCACCCTTCTTAAGCTTGCCGAAGAGAATCTCACGCATAAGAAGAGGATTGAGCTGCTGCTGTATGACACGATCCATCTCTCGCGCTCCGTATTGCTTGGTGTAACCAGCCTTGAGAAGGTGCGCACGTGCATCGTCCGTGAGGGTGAGAGTGACTGCCTTGGCTGAAAGCTTATCGGAGAGCTGGCGTAGCTTCTTGTCAAGAATAAGTCCTGCCATGGTCATGTCCATGTCACGGAACACAACAGTACCAGAGAGGCGGTTAAGGAACTCAGGCTTGAAGGTCTTCTTCACCTGAGTCATCATCGCCTGTCCAGCAGACACGCTACTGCCAAATCCCACGGATGCCTGACTTGCATACTGCGCTCCTGCATTTGACGTCATGATAAGTATGACGTTCTTGAAGTCAGCCTTCTGTCCCTTGTTGTCCGTCAGCTTGGCGTAATCCATCACCTGAAGCAGGATGTTGTAGATATCAGGATGCGCCTTCTCTATCTCGTCAAGCAAGAGGACACAGTTAGGCGACTTGCGAATGGCATCCGTCAAGAGTCCTCCATCCTCATAGCCCACATAACCGGCAGGCGAACCGATGAGTTTGGCCACGGTATGCTTCTCCGTGTATTCACTCATGTCGAAGCGCACAAGCTCTATGCCCAGTTCCTTGGCAAGAACCTTGCACACCTCCGTCTTGCCCACACCCGTAGGTCCGACGAAGAGGAGGGATGCTATCGGCTTGTTGTCGTCAAGCAATCCTGCCTTGGACATCTGCACCGACTCCACGACCTGACGTACAGCCTCATCCTGACCGTAAATCTGAGCCTTTATGCGCTCGGCAAGCGACATGAGGTCTGTGTTTGACTCCTCACGCAGAGCCTTGGCGTCAATCTTGCACACCTTGGCAAGCACATCATCTATAAGCCTGGTATCTACCGTCTGGTATCGCTTAGCCTTAGGCTTGCCCTTCTTGTCAAGCAAAGGATGAAGCTCACGGAAAGCACCTGCCTCGTCAAGGAGGTCAATAGCCTTGTCCGGGAGGAAGCGGTCATTGATGAACTTCACGCTCCTGTCTATGGCATAGCGAACGACGTCGCTGGCATATTTCACGCCATGGAAACTCTCGTACTTATCCTTCAAGCCCTCAATAATCTTCTCCGTCTCATCGGCAGAAGGCTCAAGGATGCCAATCTGCTGGAAACGCCTCACGAGACTCTTGCTCTTGGAGAAATAGCGGTTGTACTCCTGATACGTCGTACTACCTATGAATCGTATCTCTCCACTCTCAAGGTAAGGCTTCAGCATGTTAGAGGCATCGAGCGAACCGTCACTCGTCTGTCCTGCTCCCACGAGGTTGTGAATCTCATCTATATATATAATGGCATTACCCTCCTTGAGCACGCCATCCATGATACACTTAATGCGCTTCTCAAAGTCGCCACGGAACTGCGTTCCTGCAAGGAGAGTGCCCATGTCCATGGAATAAATCTTGCACCCCTCAAGCCGTGCAGGCACATTGCCATCCTCTATGCGCTTGGCAAGTCCGTACACAAGTGCAGTCTTACCCACACCCGGCTCGCCCACGTGAAGCGGATTGTTCTTATCCTTACGGCACAGCACCTGAATGGTACGGTCAAGTTCCTCCTCGCGTCCTATGAGCGGATTGTGGCTGTCGATGTTCTCATTGACGCACACCACAAACTGACGCCACATCATAGGGCCTTGCTCCTCCTCGCCCTCGTAGGCAGGAGAAGTGCCCTCGTCTTCCTCATCCATGTAGGTGTCGGCAAGAATCTGCATGAACGTGCTCTGCTCCACTCCCACGTACTTCTCTATGACATAGTGTGCCATACTGTCCTCAAGGTCGTACATTGCCCTCACGAGATGAGGAATGTCGTACACCTTGCGACTGGAACTTGTGGCAATCTGTGCGGCACGCTCCATGACGAACTGCAGCTGTATGGACGCAGTTATGTCGTCACCCTCATTCACATGGTCAATCTGACCCACGTATTGCTCCAGTTCCTTGCGCATACGATCCGTATCCGCATCGGCATAGAAGAGTGCCTCCTCAAATATGGACTGCCTGAGCATGGCAAGCAGGAGGTGTTCGGGAGTGATAAGCTCACACTGAGCCTTGTCCACTATCTCGCCTACTATTCTATATGCTTCCGATACATAATCCGTATATTTCATATTTGTGTCTTAGTCCTTTTCGTAAGTAATCTTTAACGGGAAGTTATTATTGCGAGCCATCATCGTAGCCTTCTGCACCTTCGTGATGGCGATGTCCAATGAATAGATGCCCACAATGGCCTTTCCTTCCTCATGAATCATAAGCATCAAGGCACGTGCCTTGTCTGCCGAGTGCCTGAACACGGTACGCAGTACGCTCTCCACGAACTCCATGGTCGTAAAGTCGTCATTATGCATTATGACCTTGTACTTGCCAGGTTCACGCAACCCTGAATTCGTCCTTTCCTTTATTGTCTGTTGAGTCTTACTCATATTTTTCTTCTTTTGCGCACAAAGATAGGAAATAATTCCATACATTTGCAACGGAAAAACTCAGCAAAAAACACATAAAAACAAAAAAAATAAAAAAAAGTTGATTTTTCTTGCAACAAAAGAAACAAAACTTACGTCTATGCTTATAGAACGATAATTAAAAACTAAAAAACAAAACACTATTATGAAGAAATTATTTTTCGCAACCCTTGTTGCAATGAGCATGCAATCATCACTAATGAACGCATCAGAGATAGAGAGTGAATTGGAACCAGCAAACAGCGATGGTGACAAGATTGAACTCAACGATGAAGGAAACATTAAGAAGATGTCTCTCTTCCACGGCAAGTACGAGTTGTCTTTCACTACCAACCACAACAAGAATACTGATTCACCTTACAAGGTTTGCACCAAGCATTACACAAACAACCTTCCTGCCATCTACTTCGGTTTCTCACAGCTCACTCCAACAGGAACGTTTAACAAGGCAGAAGCTCTCACACAGAAGAACTCATCATACGAGTGGGGAATGTACCTCTTCTCTTGGAATGGCGACTTCACAAACGACCATAAGTTCGGTTGCTCACTCAACCTCGGTTTCAGCCGTACATCCATTCGCTTCAGAGACAGCAATGCCATCTTGAAGGATGAGAACGGTGGACTCTTCTTCGACAATTACAATCCGGAAGTAGAACTTGACAAGAGCTGGCTCAGATACTGGAGCATCCGTATGCCTCTCATGATTGGCTATCAGTCACGAAACGAGAAATTCTCCCTCTCTGCTGGTGCAGAACTCGAATGGCGACTTGGAGCATTGTCACGAGTAAAGTATAACGGAAGCAAGCATACAGTAGTCAACGACCCTGACATCGAGGCTCTCGGTGTAAACCTTCTCCTCTGCGCAGGATTCAACGACTTCTGCATTATCGGACGACTCGGAGTTACTGACCTCATGAAGTTGAAGTACTCTAACCAAACTCCTGGTCATAACTTCAACCTCGCACCATTCATGATTGGTGTCGGATTCGGGCTCTAAACGGTATTCATGCTTAATAATGCAACCTCGTTGTTCAACTTTTAATTTCTAACTTTTAATTTTTAATTTTTAACTCCTCTAAACATGCTGTCCTCACAACAATTCAGAATACTCGTATCATCATATCATCGACGGCTTTTCCAATGTGCAATACATCTTCTTGGCAACACGAATGATGCCGAGGATGCCGTACAGGATACGTATCTCAAGTTGTGGAACATGCGTGACTCTCTCGATGAGGTTGAAAACATAGAGGCGTATTGCATATCAAGCCTTCGGCACATCTGTTTCGACCGGCTTAGGGCAAACAAACTCGACACCAATACCGACATTGATGACATCTCCGAGACATTCACTCCTGCCACACGTGAGGAGCAAGCAATGGAAGCAAGGGACGAGCTGGAGCACCTGCGAAAAGCAATAGACAACCTCCCACCACCACAACGACTTGCGGTCACGATGAGGGACATAGAGGACTGTTCGATGGAGGAAATAGAAGCTGCATCTGGATTCACCCAGACAAACATACGTTCCCTGTTATGCAGAGGAAGAAAGAGTATTAGAGAACAATTTGCTAAACTTACATGATGATGAACATAGAGATAATAAGACAGAAACTTCAGCACTTCTACGATGGCACAAGCACCACGAAGGAAGAAGAGGAACTTATTGAGTTCTTTGCTCATGCCACAAGTCTTCCTGAAGACCTCATGGCAGACAAGATGATGTTTGCATCCATGTCAAGGGCAAAGAATGAAGAGCAGGATGTTCCCGACAATCTTGAGGAACGCCTCCTTGCAAAGGTGGACGAATGGGAAAGGGCTACCCAAGGCAGAACCGTCAGCATGACAGACGCAGGGGATGGCACCAAGAAGGGCAAGGTCGTAAGCCTTCCGTTCCTCAAGTCTCCTGTTTTTCGGCACATCGCAGCCTCTGTTGCCATCATTGCAGGCTTAGGAAGCTATTATGTCATAAGCCACAACAACGACACTCAGATAGCATACGACAAGGATACGTTCACAAATCCTGACGAAGCATACGAGAAGTCAGCCAAGGCACTCGCACTCTTCTCACGAACAATAGAAATGGGTGAGAAAGGTGTGGACAAGGCAGAGGCAAAAACGTCAAACATCATAAACAAGCTTGACAAGTACATACAATAACAAGAGTCAACGATTATGAAAAGATTATATATGACACTTATCATCCTGACCTTTGCAATAGCAGGTTTTGCACAGGATGAGTTCTTCAACAGATATGAAGGCAAGCCTAACGTGGATGTGGTGTTCATATCCAAGAGCATGCTTGCAGCCATAGAGAAGAAAGGCAATTCGATAAGCCAGGGCTCAAAGCAATTTGAAGCCTTACGCATAATGGAGGTGAACAACAAGAGCCTCATTTCATCCATCAAGGAGGATGCAATGAAGTCATTCAGCAACTCAGAAGGCTATGAGGACCTGATGCGACTGAACGAAAGCGGGGAAACAACAATAATAAGGCAGAAGAAGCTGAAGAACAACCGTTCTGTTTTCATCCTCATAAACTACTCAGAAAGCACCCTGAACGTACTTGCACTTACTGGCAAGGGCATCCAGCTGAATGACATAAAGAAGATGCGATAACACCCATTCGTTCTTGCACTCCGAAACTTGAAATAAACACATTATAAACAAAGGAAACATGAACAAATTTCTAACATTCGCCACAGCATTCGCATTATGCAATACTATGGCACAAGCAAACCCAAAGAACTCTGAAGACCGACATCTCAATGGCTTCACAAAGATTGAGCAATCTGGAAGTATCAAAATCAACTACTACCAGAGCAAAACATTCAAGGTTGTAGCTCATTGTGACGAAGGAGACATAAAGGAAATAAAGACAAGGGTTGACGGCAACAAGCTCGTTGTCTATATAGAAGGAAAGAAGGAGTCACATCTCGGCGGTCTTATCAAGGTAAATGGCAAGACAACTGTTAAGAATGCGTACGTCGATGTCTATTCTCCTACCATAGAGAAGTACAATGGTGCTGGCTCTGGCTCATTCACTGCTAAAACTGACCTGAACATCGAAAACATCGTTTTTCAACTTTCCGGCTCAGGAAAAATAAAGATAGGTAATGCCACATGCACCAATATGGACATCAACCTTGCAGGTAGCGGTAACGTATCTGTTGGCAAGGCAAAGGTTAACGGCAAACAAGCAATAAGCCTTTCCGGCTCTGGTAATGTCAACGTGAATGCCACATGCTACGAAGCAAACATATCTTTAGCAGGAAGCGGAGACATTGTCTATAACGGCTCAAACAAGAACACAAGCGTCTCTATTGCCGGCTCTGGCAGCGTAACTGGAGAGGTCTTCACTGACAGCTTCCATGGCACCACAACAGGCTCAGGAAGGATCGATATGAACGGCAAGGCAGGCAACATAAAGACGTCTAAGACAGGAAGCGGAAGTGCAACATTTACCAACAACAAGTAAGGCAACCTAAGCACCCATTCAAAACCCATCCCTTCGGGGTAAAAACAAAGCGCAGCGAAATGATTGATGTTTCGTTGCGCTTTTTGTATAATGTCGTGACTCGGATGGGATTCAAACCCATGACCTGCAGAACCGGAATCTGACGCTCTATTCAGCTGAGCTACCGAGCCAAGGAAGACTTGCATTACTCATTCTTCATAATGCAAGAATTAAAAGTTAAAAATTAAAAGTTATAAGTTAGATTTTACCTGTATTGCATGTTGATTACAAGAACTCCAACCTCCCAACTCAACTTTTAACTGTTAACTTATAATTATTAACTCCAGTATGGTCCTGTATGTCCATACTGGAAAGGCGGTGCAAAGATAGGCATTTTTTTACTAAAACACCCTATGCTTGGTAAAGTGTTTTTACAGAAAGACATAAAATACAAACAAAAACATACTTACGATAATCGCAAGTATGTTTTATCATTTTGTTAACATTATATACTCCTGTTAAATAATTAACCCATATCAATAACAAAGCTAATATTTACTAACGAGGGCCGAATGTTTCGTATGTTCCATCGTCAAAGAAGATGCGGATTTCGGTTATCTGACGAGGTGGTTTCTGAGTAGTCATTGCCATGGCTGCAACGTACTCATTAGGGATTACAGGAGCGGCTGGAGCGGGCGTTGCAGGACGAACCCTTGGCTTCTGTTCGACTGGAGCAACGTTACGAACAGGCTCAACAGGGGACACATTCTTTGCCACGGATTGAGGTGTCTTAGGTGCTGTTTGCATGGCTGCCATTGCTGCCGATTTACCAAGTTCACCAAAATCAAAACTCATGTCGTCCAAGGATGGTGAGTCGAAACTTTCATCCGAAGATAGAGTGGAAGAGGTAGCGGACGATGATGATGCAGAAGTGTCATCCACATGCATGTTCTCATCGTCTGCAAACAACCACATAGGGTTGATGCTAGGAAATGCCTGAACGAGATTTCGGAACAATGCCATCGTCGGCTTTGTTCGTCCGTTAAGAATACCAGATAATGAACCTGGAGTTATTCCAATCTTTTCTGAGAATCGTGTCTGGTTCAAACCTGATTCCTCAAATACCATCTTGAACTTTTCGGTATCGTCTAATGTTGCTCCCATACTATTATATATATATTTTATTTCATGCCTAATAACTCAAGCCAAGGTGTGCCAAATTGTGTGCAAGGAACCCTGATGTGCACGTCGTCATTTGAAGTGTCGAAGGCACAGAAGCTTGTGTTATAGGAATGACGTTTTATGTTATTGATTTCTCTTTAGCGTTAATTTTGTCCTACCACAATAGAGGCGAAGCCTCTTGTTTTTTATGAAAAATACCGTACATCTCTCCACATCTTTATGAGCGAAGCGAAAAAACAGGGGGTATTTTGTCCCACTTATAGAGGTCATGATGCTCTCCGAAGCAAATGTCAATTTTGACCTATCTAGGAGGGAGTATAGATGTCTCCACTTTAGTGGGGTGGTGAAGGGGGTTATCAGGGTAAACTCCCATTTTGGGGAGGGTTTACGGTTGAAAACTCACTTTTACCAAAATCTTTGCAAATGTAAACAATATTTACAAATAAAGCAAATTATTTACATATAAATATTCATATCCAAACTTTACAAATTCAACTTTACAATATTAAAGCATGGGCAAATTTTAGATTTACAAATATAAACTATACGGATGTTAATTTTACAACGTAAAACATACATAAATCCTTAGTTTAGTGAATCTAACTATATATTTCATTGTTAAATGGGTTTAGGTGTCAACTCTAACAAATGAATACTGTATGAATATAGCATATTCTTTATTCATCTGTTTTATTATAGTGTGTGAGCATATAAAAAGTAATATATAATTGATATTTTATCGTTTATGAACCTATAAATTATAGTGCATATTTATAAATTCAATATTGTAAATTATTACGTATTCAAATTTATAAGGAGGTGTTTACAGCTGTAATTATTTAGCTTGAATAGGGGATGTTTGGATTTAAATTTACAAATATAAATACAAAATACCACGCTTTAATGTTGTAAATTTACATTCATAAAACACTTGACATTTGCAAATGTAAATACGTTTTCAGCTACATTTGTAAAAAAGAATTTCTGTAATTCATCACTTAACAGGTGTAAATCTGGGGTATTTTGCGCAATTCTCAGAGGGCTTTTTCGGCTACGAAACGCTACATAAAGTGCTGAAAATAGTATGCTTTTGATGCCGAAAACATGCCAAATTCTTGTTCGGGATTTTGTGTCTAAAAAATTAAGAACAGCTAAAAATAGGGGGTAAAATTCAGAAAATCGTCCCCTATCATGACGAAAACAGATTTTCTGGGGCGATTATTCCGGACAAAACATCACGTACAAACTTTTTAGGCGATTTTCACGGTACAAAAATAAGGGATAATATATGACTCTGGAACTGTCATGACATTTCGAATGTCAATTTTGTCCTATCACATATTATCCCCTATCATCTTCCCTTTTCGTTCAGGAAGCATCTCTGAGGTTGTGTCTTCTCCCCTCTTTAATGAAGGATGAAATACACAAGTTCGTTCATCACATCTGCATCCGTAAGGTTGCCCTTTCCCACTCCCTTGAGCTTGGCATCCGTCTCACGAATCTTGCCGATGATGAGCATCGTCTTCATGGCTGAGTAGTTGGTCATCGCATCACGATACTGTCGGAGTTGCCAGTCGGAACGGAGGTCGAGTTGTGCCAACATTCCGTTGATGGATTTGTCAGGCGAGTAGTAAGCGAGCATCACATTTGAGAACAGATTGAAGAGCATTGCCAGAGTTACCTGAGGAGGATTGTTCTTCGGATTGTCATTGAAGAATTGCATAATCTGGTTTGCCTTGAAGATGTTCTTATATATGATTGCATTTCTAAATTCGAGTGCGTTGAACTCCTTGCTTATTCCGATATGTTTCTGGATAAGGTCGCACGTGATTCTTGCTCCCGAATTTGGCAAAGCGATTATGAGCTTGTCAAGTTCTCCCGCCATGCGATTGAGGTCGCTTCCGACTGACTCGACGAGCAACATACATGCGTCCTGTTCGATGCCCAACCCCTTGCGTCGGAGATAATCGACAACGAAATCCGGGAGTGCTCCTTCCTTGACTCTTGCACTCTCGTACACTACCCCGTTTTTCTCAATTGCTGATGTCAGTTTCTTGCGTTTGTCAAGAACTCCGTTTTTGTAACAAATGACCAAAATTGTTGTGGAAAGCGGATTATTGACGTACGGAACCATGTCGTCAATTTTTAACAAATTCTGCGCTTCTTTAACAATTACGACTTGTCTCTCTGCCATCATCGGATAGCGCTTCGCACTGTTGACGATATCCGCAACATCAGTATCCTTGGTGCAATATATTATCTGTTGGTTGAAATCGCGCTCGCTCTCTTCGAGGATGTTCTGCTCCATAAACTCACAGATGCGGTCGATGTAATATGATTCCTCACCCATAAGAAGGTACACGGGTGCATACTCTTTCTTACGGATGGCATCTACAATGTCACGATGTGTCGTTGCAATTTTTATTGCCATTACTTAATTTCTTTTCTTTCTATTTTTGGGAAACGAAAATTAAAGTTATGCCGCCAAGCGGCCAATTAGAAAAACAAAAGAAAAACAAAGAAAACATGTTTTTTCTTGTTTTTGTTCTGTTTACTTCCCGCTGGTCAGTGAGAAAAGTTCTTGACTGTTTTTTTAATAGGCACCTTAGTGCAATTTTCGTTTCCATGAAATCTACAGAAGATAATTCTGAAAAATTCCTTAACTTTGCAAAGATAATAATAAAAAGCAGATGGTACAATTAAATCTTCCAGATTTCGAGATTAAATACACAAAAACGGGAGGCAGAATACAGATATTCGATGTGCTCCGCAAGAAATACGTGGCTCTCACTCCTGAGGAATGGGTGCGTCAGCATTTCATCCACTTCCTCATTGACCATCGCGGCTACCCTACCACCTACATGGCTAATGAGGTGGCAATAAAGATGAACGGCATGACCCGTCGATGCGACTCGGTGGTGTACCGTCAGGGTGTACTACCCCTTCAGCCGCTCATGATCATCGAATATAAGGAGACGAACGTGCCCATCACACGCAAGGTCATCGACCAGATTTACCGTTACAATACCGTCTTGCGAGTACCCTACCTCGTCATTTCCAATGGCCTCCAGCACTATTGCATAGCCATCGACTACGACAAGGAGGAGTACACCTTTTTGGAGGATGTACCGAGGTACGAGGAGCTTTAGGAAATTCAAAATTAAGAATTCAGAATTCAAAATTACAAGACACAAAACATTGAAACACAGAGGACACAGAGACATTTTTTATTAGGGAACGAAAATTTAGAAAATTAAAGAAAATTTTTCGACCTGTACGGTTGAAACTGTATGTTGTTTTTTGCCGCAGTGCGGCCAGTTAAAAAAACATGGTAAAAACCAAATAAAATCAAAAAAAACATGTTTTTTCTTGTTTTTGTTCTGTTTCTTGACTGTTTTTTTAA
>JAFYAT010000149.1 GCA_017540585.1 Bacteroidaceae bacterium
GGTCGTAGTCGAGATAATCGGACACAAGCTTGGTCTTCTTGTGAGTGAGTACAGAATGTCCGAGCGTGTGTGCCTGCATATCATAGCCGTCATACAAGAGCGTATCACAGGTAAGTGTGAGCGTATCACCTTGCCACATCTTCACGTGACCATAGGCGTTGAAGGAATTGTCATCCTTGAAGAACCTTGCAGAGTCACAGTCGAGGTACATGCCGCTGTGGTAAAGCCTCACATTGCCAACAAGCACGTCAGCCCTGATGTCCATTGGTGTCTTGTAGAGAACATCCGAGTGAATGAGATGGACACGGTTGTCATCCTTCTTAATTGTCGGATTATTCCTATCAAGCACATCCGCAAAAATAGCACAAAATGTTGACAGGCACACCACGGTGCCCATCAACAATCGTGTTAGTTTATTAGAACTATATATTTTCATTCAAGTCAAAAAAGTTTACACTTTTCACTTAATCCATCCTGCATACTTGAATTCGCACTTCTTCCAGTCGTCGTTGATGCGGACGTATGTAGTCTTCATCTTGTTCTTTATCCACTCCTCAATCTTGTCGCTTGAAAGTTTCTCGACGAGGACATTCTGGAGAACCTGATAGTCATCCACCATTGATGCACGATGGCCGTCAGTCTTGTTCTTCAACTTGACAATGGCAACAACCTCCTGATTCTTGGAGTTCATCATGACGAATGGCTTTGAAATCTCACCTATATTCATATTGGCAACCGTCTTTGCCACCTCAGCAGGGAGGTCCTTGAGTTCGAACTTTGGTGTTCCATAACATGCCTGTGATGCCTCTTGTGAGAGGTTGACCATGTTACCGTAGTTGTTGCGTGTATCCTTATCGTCTGACACCATGCTTGTACACTCGTCAAATGTGAATGTTCCCTTGCGAATCTCGTTTGCCAAAGAGTCCATCTCGTTCACTGCATCCGTGAGAGCCTTATCCGATACTCTTGGCTTGCGGAGGATGTGGCGACAGTTGATAAGATCGCCTCGCTTCTCTATCAACTGGATGATATGGTAACCGAACTCTGACTCAACAATCTTTGACACCGTCTTTGTGTCATTGAGGTTGAATGCCACGTTTGCAAACTCAGGCACAAGCATTCCCTTACCTGTGAAACCAAGTTCACCACCCCTTCGTGCAGAACCAGGGTCTTCAGAATACATAACCGCAAGGGTTGAGAACTTGGATGAACCAGAATTGATTCGTTCCGTATAGTCACGGAGGTCAGCCTTCACACGTTCTATCTCCTCTTGCGAAATCTTTGGCTTGCGAACAATAATCTGCACCTCCACCGTTGTCGGTACAAATGGAATACTGTCCTCAGGCATATCCTTGAAGTAGCGACGCACCTGTGCAGGAGTTGCCTTGATGTTCTTCACAAGACCCTGACGCACCTGATTCACCATCTCGTTGTCACGTATTGAGTTGAACAACTGTTCACGCAACTGTGAGATTGACTTGCCAGCGTACTCCTCCACCTTCTCCTTTGAGCCATACTCTTGCACAAAGTGGTCTATACGCGAGTTTACCTCTTGATACACATCACCGTCAGACACCTCAACACTATCTATGGCTGCCTGATTGAGGAAAAGTTTCTGTACGGCAAGCTGTTCTGGAATGACACAGTATGGGTCGCCCACAATCTTCTGTCCCATCGCCATTGCCTCAATACGTGCGTCTTCAACGTCCGACTTGAGTATTGCCTCGTCACCAACAATCCAGATAACTTCATCGATGACGTTGTTACGGCTATTTATATTCTGTGCTCCTGCACCGTATGTCAACGCTGAGAGTATCAGCGAAAGTATTATCTTAGAATATCTCATGACCACAAAGCATTAATGAGCGTTAACTGTTTCTACTACGGCATCGTTCACCTCGACCTTGTACTTGTTGCGGAGTCCCTGAAGCCACTCTACCTCAAGCTGTGTCTGGTAATCTGTGAGAACCTGTCCCCTTACGTCTCTGTAAGTTCTTGGCTTCTTATACACCTTACCGATGACACCTGTTGACTCAAAGCCCTTTGTTGGCTTCAACTCGCCTGTCTTGAACATGAGCTTATCAACGTTGGCATTGTCGCCCTTCTTATAGATGCCGCGCTCCACACGCACGAGCTTCACTGTGTCGTTATTGAACGTAGATGTGAGTGTCTTTGACCACTCTGTCTCAGGTACGCCCTTGAGAGCCTTCTTGGCAGCAGCAAGGGTAGCATCATCCTTTGCATGGACAATCACACCACAGAAACGTGGAGCATCCCATGTATAGTTCTTCTTGTTATTGTTGAAGAACGCCTCAAGACCTGCCTCGTCAGCCTTAGCCTTGTCCCATATCTGGTCTTTGCATATCTCATACATGAGAGTTCCGTCATAGTATTCCTGTGAGAGATACTTGAGATCTGAGTCCTTAGCCATAAGGTCATCGCACAACTGCTCGATTACAGCATCACGGCTCACGTTCTTCTGCTTTGCGATAGAGTCGATGTAGTTATTTGCTGAAGCCTCCTTAACACCACGCTGTTCAAGGAACTTGATGATATTGTCGTGGTGGAACTCGTATGGCTCAAATGGGTGACGATCCTCCATCTTGATGATGTGCCATCCCACTGTTGACTTGACAGGAGCAGACATCTCGCCCTTCTTGAGTGCGTATGCTGCTTTCTCAAAGTCAGGAATCATCATACCCTTGCCAAACTGTCCGAGCGAACCGCCATTCTGTGCACTACCCTTATCGTCTGAGCAAGCCTTGGCAACAGTAGCGAAGTCAGCACCACCCTTGAGCACGTTATAGATAGAGTCGATGCGCTGCTTTGCCTTGGCAGCATCAGCCTCCGAAGCATCCTGACGCACGAGTACAAGGATATGTGAAGCTGTGAGCATGTCATCAGTACCGAAACGCTTGGCAGTGTTCTCGTAAGTGATGCGAGCCTCACGCTCTATGAATGCACTATCAACGATGGTAGGAAGTACCATCTGCTCCTTGTAGCCAAGCAACTCCTTGCGGATGCTTGAGATAGTATCATAGCGAGCCTCCTCTGCGGCAGCAACCTTCAACTTGAAGTCAACGTAGAGAGGAACATATTCCTTCACGCTCTTCTTGTCGATGACTCCGTCAGAGTTATTCTTGTTGTATGAGTATTCAAATTCAGAACGAGTAATGTTCTTACCGTTGATAGTCATTATGACTGGGTCATTATTTTGAGCCAAGGCATTTGCGCTGAGCAATGCACCAAGAGCCAATACTGATATTCTTTTCATCGTTTTAGTTAGATTTTCTTATTTGCGTGCGAAGTTACATAAAAAAAGCGAATTAACTACAATCTTAAATGTTATTAAAAGTGAAAGAAATAAAAAAAGTCTTTCCTTCGTCAGCAACCAACATTTTTCAACCTCTACACCTTGACAAATAACCTGCTTCTACTCATTCATTTCTTCTTTTATTATACAACAAAATCCTTCATTCCAACAAGAATTATGCCTCCAGAAAAAACTGACTTTCATCCTTTATTTTCCTCCAGCACCCACATAAAGGATATAAAACAAAAAAGCACATCAAGAAGTGCGAATAGATACTTCCTGATGTGCTTTGATATGTGTTATGTCTTAGTGTCAACTTACTGAGGACGGCTGTAGTTAGGAGCCTCACTTGTGATGATGACCTCATGTGGATGGCTCTCAAGCACACCTGCATTAGTGATGCGAGTGAACTTAGCCTCATGAAGCTTCTCGATGCTTGCAGCACCGCAGTAGCCCATACCTGAACGAAGACCACCTACAAGCTGATAGATAACCTCCTGAACTGTTCCCTTGTAAGGAACACGACCAGCGATACCCTCTGGCACGAGCTTCTTTGCCTCCTTTACTCCACCCTGGAAGTAACGGTCAGCACTACCCTTCTCCATTGCCTCGAGTGAACCCATACCACGGTATGACTTGAACTTACGGCCATTATAGAGGATTGTCTCACCTGGAGCCTCTTCTGTTCCTGCAACGAGTGAACCTACCATTACTGAATAGCCACCAGCAGCAAGAGCCTTGACAACGTCACCTGAGTAACGGAGACCTCCATCGGCGATGATTGGCACACCAGTACCCTCAAGTGCCTTGGCTACGTCATATATTGCAGAGAGCTGTGGAACACCTACACCTGCTACTACACGTGTAGTACAGATAGAACCAGGACCGATACCTACCTTAACGGCATCTGCTCCTGCCTCAACGAGTGCCTTGGCAGCTTCACCTGTTGCGATGTTACCCACAACGATGTCAACCTCTGGGAAGTTCTGCTTTGCCTCACGCACCTTGTCGATTACTCCCTTTGAGTGACCATGTGCAGTATCGATGATGATGGCATCAACACCTGCCTTCACGAGTGCCTCCATACGCTGGAATGTGTCAGCTGTAACGCCTACACCAGCAGCAACACGAAGACGACCCTTAGAGTCCTTACAAGCCATTGGCTTATCAGCAGCCTTAGTGATGTCCTTATATGTGATAAGGCCGATAAGATGATTGTCATCATCCACTACAGGGAGCTTCTCAATCTTGTGCTCAAGGAGAATCTTTGAAGCACTCTCGAGATCTGCCTGCTGATGTGTAACGACAAGGTTCTCCTTAGTCATCACTTCATCAATCTTACGATCCATGTCTGTCTGGAAACGGAGGTCACGGTTAGTCACGATACCCACGAGCTTGTTGTCCTTATCAACAACTGGAATACCGCCGATATGATACTCTGCCATCATGTCGAGAGCATCCTTCACGGTCTTGCCACGCATGATAGTTACAGGGTCGTAAATCATACCGTTTTCAGCACGCTTTACGATAGCAACCTGACGTGCCTGTTCCTCGATAGACATATTCTTATGGATAACACCAATACCACCTTCGCGGGCAATGGCAATAGCCATAGGAGCCTCAGTGACTGTGTCCATTGCGGCAGTCACGAAAGGAACTTTCAAATCAATGTTACGTGAAAACTTTGTACCAAGTGAAACCTCGCGTGGAAGAACTTCTGAATAAGCAGGGATGAGCAAAACGTCATCGTAAGTCAAGCCTTCCATCACGACTTTGTCTGCAAGAAAATTCGCCATATACTGTAAAATTTTTATTGCGTGCAAAGATACATATTTTTCGCCAAATACGAAAATATGATATCTGAAAAATAAAAGCAGTTCCCAAAAATTAACAAATACACGGTTTGTTAATCTCCAGAAACTGCATTCCCATTATGTTAATTTGCCATCTCCGACATAAACTTCACACGGATGAGTCGGATTTCCTCCTCAGAGAAATCTCCGTCAAGTTCCTTCATTGCCTCGTCTATGTCGCCTGTCTCGCTTCGGCGCAGGAAGTCGTAGATGTCTTCAACTGAATCCTCGTCCATAACCTCCTCCACGAAATAGTCGATATTTATCTTCGTACCGCTGTAAACGATTGCCTCAAGCTCGTCGAGAAGCTCGTCAAACTCCATGCCGTTTGCCTTTGCCACTTCCTCAAGGTCAATCTTACGGTCGATACTCTGGATGATGTTCACCTTTGCCTTTGACCTGTTAGCCACGGTTCTCACACGCATGTCTGCTGGGCGAACAATCTCGTTCTCCTCGCAGTAACGCTTGATGAGAGCACAGAACTCCTTTCCGTAGCGCTTAGCCTTACCAGCACCCACGCCTGGGATGTTCTGGAGTTCTTCCAAGGTTATTGGATAAAGCGTTGCCATTGCCTCGATTGATGCGTCGAGGAACACAACGTATGGTGGGAGGTCATGCTTTGCAGCCTCCTTCTTGCGCTGGTCGAGAAGCATCTTGTAGAGCATCTCGTCAGCTACTCCTGTACCACCCTGTTCCATTGAATCGTCGTAATCTTCAAAATCGTTGTCCTCAACAATGAGGAACTCTGTTGGTTTCTTTAAGAACTTCTTTCCGAGCTTTGTCACCTTGAGAAGTCCGTAATTCTCAACATCTTTCTCTATATATCCGTCGAGCTGTCCCTGATGGATGACAGCATTCCACATCTTCACTTCGACGTCGGCACCTGCACCAAACTCTTCAAGCTTGTCATGCTTGTGGACGAGGATTGTCTCTGTCTCGTTGCCACGGAGGAAGTCGATGACATAATCCATCTTGAAGTTCTCCTTGACGGCAAGTATCGCCTTGAGCGCAAGGACGAGGTTATCCGTTCCATCCACCTTCTTCTTAGGATGCAGACAG
Organism: Bacteroidaceae bacterium; assembly: GCA_017540585.1. Lineage (GTDB taxonomy): Bacteria > Bacteroidota > Bacteroidia > Bacteroidales > Bacteroidaceae > Minthosoma. Next base: position 6,226 of record JAFYAT010000149.1, read on the forward strand.
TTGTCACAGTTGCCACAGTTTTCCACATCGTACTGTTCGCCGAAGTAGTGAAGCAAAAGCTTGCGACGGCATACGGATGACTCGCAGTAAGCTGCTGTCTCACGGAGGAGCTGACGACCAATATCCTGCTCTGCAACTGGCTTGCCTTCCATAAACTTCTCAAGCTTCTGGAGGTCCTTGCTTGCATAGAAAGCAATACACTTGCCTTCACCACCGTCACGTCCCGCACGACCTGTCTCCTGATAGTAACCTTCAAGGCTCTTAGGAATGTCATAGTGGATAACGAAACGCACATCTGGCTTGTCAATACCCATACCGAAGGCAATGGTAGCGACAATGACATCGATACGTTCCTTGATGAAGTCGTCCTGTGTGGCAGAGCGCACAGACGAATCCATACCAGCATGATAAGCAGCTGCCTTGATGTCATTAGCCTTGAGGATGTCGGCAAGTTCCTCCACCTTCTTACGGCTGAGACAATAGATGATACCGCTCTTACCGCTGTTCTGCTTTATATACTTTATTATGTCCTTGTCTATGTTCTTTGTCTTCTGTCGTACCTCGTAATAAAGGTTAGGACGGTTGAACGATGACTTGAACTCCGTGGCATCCACGATACCGAGGTTCTTCTTTATGTCACCGCGCACCTTGTCGGTAGCCGTTGCCGTAAGGGCAATGACCGGAGCAGTACCTATCTCCTGTATTATCGGGCGGATACGGCGGTACTCCGGGCGGAAATCGTGTCCCCACTCAGAGATACAATGTGCCTCGTCTATGGCATAGAAAGAAATCTTGACGGACTTGAGGAAGTCCACGTTTTCCTCCTTTGTCAACGACTCAGGTGCCACATACAGGAGCTTCGTCTTGCCTGACAGGATGTCCGACTTCACCTGTTCGATCATCGACTTGCTGAGCGACGAGTTGATGAAATGAGCAATATTGTCCTCTTCACTTATATATTTGATGGCATCAACCTGATTCTTCATAAGCGCAATAAGCGGAGATATGACAATGGCTGTGCCTTCAAGGAGAAGCGCAGGCAACTGGTAGCAGAGGGATTTACCTCCACCAGTAGGCATCAAGACGAAAGTATCCTTTCCCTGCAAGAGGTTCTGGATAATGGCTTCCTGCTCTCCCTTGAACGAATCGAATCCGAAGTAATACTTGAGAGAATCTTGTAATGTTGCTCCTTTATTCATCATAATTATTTTAGTTTTTAAGTTTGTGAGTTTCTGAGTTTTTATGTTATCGCGGTATGCGACCCCCCAAAACAAAGCTCACGAACTTGTATATTTTTTAGTCTTTGAGTTCCTAAGTTCTTAAGTTTTTGAGTTTTTATGTTATCACGAAAGAAGTGGCCGAAATAACTTAAGAACCTAAAAACTTACAAACTTATAAACCCAACATCTATTCATTCTTCATCTGGAGGGCTGTCATATTTGCCTTCTCGACCTTTGACTTTGCATAATCGAGCGTAACGACATACTCCTTGATATTGAGTGAAGGCACCTCAAACATGAGTTCGAGCATGATTGTCTCGACTATTGAACGGAGACCTCGGGCACCGAGATTAAACTCCATTGCCTTGTCAACGACATAGTCGAGGACGGCATCCTCAAAGGTGAGCTTCACTCCGTCGAGTTCAAACAACTTGACGTACTGCTTGATGATTGAGTTCTTTGGCTCTGTGAGGATGTTCCTCAATGCCTCCCTGCCGAGTGGTTCAAGGTGAGTGAGGATTGGCAGACGACCGATAATCTCAGGTATCAAGCCGAATGACTTGAGGTCCATTGGTGCAATGTACTGCATGAAGTTTGTCTTGTCAATCTTGGCAGCATTGCGGGCAGCATCGAATCCCACCACATGAGTGTTAAGGCGCTGTGCAATACGTTTCTCTATTCCGTCGAACGCTCCACCACAGATAAAGAGGATATTCTTTGTATTCACCTGTATGAACTGCTGCTCAGGGTGCTTGCGTCCTCCGTATGGAGGAACATTGACCACCGAACCTTCGAGGAGTTTGAGCAATGCCTGCTGCACACCTTCACCGCTCACGTCACGTGTGATAGATGGATTGTCACCCTTACGGGCAATCTTGTCTATCTCGTCGATGAACACGATACCACGCTCTGCAACCTCTGGCTTATAGTCAGATTCCTGAAGCAGACGTGAGAGGATACTCTCCACGTCCTCACCCACGTAACCTGCCTGAGTGAGCACCGTAGCGTCAACGATAGTGAACGGAACGACGAGCATCTTGGCGATGGAACGTGCAAGGAGGGTCTTACCCGTACCTGTACTTCCCACCATGATGATGTTTGACTTCTCAAGTTCAACCTCATCCTCTGCTGCTGGATTGTTAAGTCTCTTATAGTGATTGTAAACAGCCACGGAGAGAGCCATCTTGGCATCGTCCTGACCTATTACATAATTATCGAGATAAGCCTTTATTTCCGAAGGTTTAGGAAGTTCAATCTGCTCTTTCTGTCTTGCATTGATCCTGTTCTCCTTCAATATCTGATTGGCTTGTGTGGCACACTCGTCACAAATACATCCGTCGAGGCCTGTAATCAAGAGATTAACCTCGCTCTCACGACGGCCACAAAAGCTACATTTTCTTATTTTTGGCGGCATGATGTAAATTATAAATTAAGAATTCAAAATTCAGGATTATTTTTCGACCTGTATGGCTCGTATTGATGTTTTTGCCGCAAAGCGGCCAGTTAAAAAACATGGGGAAAACGAAAGAAAACAAAAGAAAACCGAGATATTGTTTTTTCTTGTTTTTGTTCTGTTTACTTCCCGATGGTCAGTGAGAAAAGTTCTTTAAGGTTTTTACTTCCCTTTGGTCAGTGAGACCGCTTCACTTAGTTCTAATTGGCGCCTTAGCGCAAGACCCCTAACCATACAAGACGATTTTATCGTAAATTATGAATATCGAATCCTAAATTTTGAATTTTGAATTCTGAATTTTGAATTTTCAAAGGTTCTTTCTCACGAGTACCTCGTCAACCATTCCATACTCCTTGGCTTCGGCAGCCGTCATCCAGTAGTCACGGTCAGAATCTGCCCACACCTTGTCGAATGGCTGGTGGCTATGATCAGAGATGATTGTATAGAGCTCCTTCTTGAGTTTCTGAATCTCACGTGCAGTAATCTCAATGTCGCTTGCCTGTCCCTGAGCACCACCAAGTGGCTGGTGAATCATCACACGGCTGTGAGGAAGAGCCGAACGCTTGCCTTCCTTACCTGCAACGAGGAGAACGGCAGCCATTGAAGCAGCCATACCAGTACATATTGTCTGCACATCACAGTTGACAAACTGCATTGTGTCGTAAATACCAAGACCTGCAGAAACGCTGCCACCAGGAGAGTTGATATAGATGCTTATATCCTTGCTGTTATCCACAGAGTCAAGATAGAGCATCTGCGCCTGAAGCACGTTGGCAGTATAGTCGTTCACTTCCGTACCGAGGAAGATGATACGATCCATCATGAGACGTGAGAACACGTCGAGCTGAGTTACGTTCAACTGTCTCTCTTCAAGAATATATGGATTCAGGTATCCTGCCTGTGCCTTTACAACGTCATCAAGCACCATACTGTTTATTCCCAAGTGCTTTGTTGCGTATTTCTGAAAATCATTTATCATATTTATATATTATATATAATGTGTGCAATAATAATCTTGTTTTTCGTCCGTCATCTTTTTACCGTCCTTACCAGCCGTAACACCTCGCACAGTGCTGTCCCCACTCATGTTGACATTCTGTAACGTGACATGCACTCACAACCAGTGCAAATGGACATGCAAAAGCAACGCACGTTCTATCCATAGACAAAGGTATAAAAAAAAGCGATAACAAAAAATATTCTTCACATTTTTTTTCAATATTTTTTCACGACATAGCGTCAAAGGGCACGCCACGCCTTTCACCACCGAGGATTGCAACCCACTTTCACGGGCTTACAGACGGCCATAAACAAAAAAAATGGCAGGGGGTTACCCTGCCATCCTAAAAATATCGAGAGATACGAATTATTCAAACATCTTGTTGAATTCCTCTGCAGTTACTGTCTTCTCGTCGAGCTTAACTGCCTCCTTGATTGCTGCACCGAGCTTAACCTCTACGCAACGGTCGATGAGGTTGTCAACTGTCTCACGCTTCTTGAGCATCTCCTTGACTGAACCCTCGAGGTACTCGTCTGGGATGTTGAGCATGCCGTACTGAGCGAACTGCATCTTAGTGACTTCCTTAGCCATCTCCTTGATGTCGTTGTCGTCAACCTTAACCTCGAACTTAGCAACAAGCTGCTCCTTGATGAGGTGCCATGTGAGCTGCTCTATTGAAGCTGCATAGTTCTCCTCAACCTTCTTCTCATCGTTCTTTGTGTTGATGAGCATAATCTTCTTGAGCTTCTCGTCTGGGAACTCGAGCTTGCCTACCTTGTCCATCATGTGCTTCTTCACATCGAGGATGAACTTGTAGTCGCTGTCCTTAGCAAACTGCTCAGCAATAGCTGCCTTGGTACGAGCACGGAAATCCTCCTCGCTCTTAACCTCACCACCTGGGAAGATAGCGTCGAAGAGTTCCTGATTGAGAGGACCCTCTACGAAACGAGTGATTTCTGTAATCTGAAGGTTGAACTCACCCTTGTGGTTAGCAACATCTTCCTTAGCAACCTTGAGGAGTGAAGAAAGCTCTGCCTCGCTGTTGTCGTATGCAACAGAAGGGTTGAACTTAACAACGTCGTTAATCTTAGCGCCATTGAAGAGAGCCTTCTGCTCGTCATTCTTGAAGTACTTAGGAAGAAGAACAACATCACTTGCAGTAACAGGATTCTCAACACCAAGCTCAGTGATGATACCCTTTACCATATCGTTGTCCTCGTAAGCCTGTCCTTCTTCGAGCTTCTGGTATGAGCCACCACGCTGACGGTACATCTTAACCTGGTTCTCTACCATCTCGTCGCTTACCTCTACGTTGTAGTAAGCAATCTTGTCGCGCTTATTGACATCTGCCTTGAACTCAGGAGCAAGAGCAATACCGAACTTGAAAGTCATTGTCTCACCCTCAGCGATGTTTATGCTCTCCTCTGCTGGGAGTGGCTCGCCGAGCATGTTTACCTTATTGTCGCGGATGTAGTTGAATACACCTTCCTGAAGAATCTTGTTAATCTCCTCAACGAGGATTGACTGACCATACTGCTTCTTTACGAGACCTGCAGGTACCTTACCTGGACGGAAACCAGGCATGCTAATCTTCTTAACGGCGTCCTTGACAGCCTTAGCGTACTTGTCTGTATAATCTGCTGGCTCAATAGTCACACTGAGTTCTGCATTGACCTTGTCAATGTTCTGCAATGAAATATTCATTATTTACTTTTCTTTATTATTTTATTGTGTTATTTATCAACTATTTTTGTTCGCCTGACGGCAAAGCGACTGCAAAAATACGACTTTATCCGCTAACCACCAATTTTATAACTAATTTTCTTTTCTTTTTCATCCATTTTGCACATCCGTCACACCATGCAATTACGTTTTAACGCATGAAAATTTCAACTTTAGCATTTGCAGTAGTTATGCCTCAAGGGTTCTATAAGTTATGCTTACAGGAATTAATAAGTTATGACGATACACTTTATGTATCTGTAATCTCAAATCTATAATTCAAGTTTCGCAAGTATAAATTTTCTCAACTTTCGGAAGGTCTTCTCTTGCAGTAAAGAGGAGTGAAAAGGAGTGCAAAATCGATTTTGACTAATGACTAATGACTGAAAATAACTAAACACGCACATCACAAAACAGGAATGCCGCAAAACCACATTTGACTATTACACAACAGATTAACATTAAAGAATATAATCAAAGCGTTACAGTGTTACAGTGTTACAGTTAGATTTTAAAGGATACTCTAAACAGGTCTTATTATATATAATAAGAAGTTTTTTATGTATAGTAAACACACAAAAAACAACTGTAACACTGTAACGCTGTAACACATTATGCAAACCATCCACCAACCTCACAAAGGACATAAGCGACTATCACCATGACTTTTAGCACTATACAAAAAATGCGTATTCCCGCAAAAAAAGTTGGCAAATCATTCGAAAAGCGCAATGGACTTTTCTTACCTTTGCAGCGAGAAAAAACAAAGGGAGCACACTAAGGCCCCACCCTAACCCTCCCCAAAGGGAGGGAACAGAGTTACCAAGGAGTGAAAGTACAAATCCGCAAGAACTAAAAAACTCAAAAAAACAAAAACTTAAAAACTCAAGTCTTTGAGGAGCGATGAGGACTCGTTGAGGAGCCTTGTAAGCTCAAAACACAGAGAGCACAAACTTACTATTTTGTTAACCTTAGGTCTTCCCCCCACTTAATCCGGATGGCCGTCCCCCTCGGAGGGCTACCCCCAAAGCTCATTGATAAAGATAAGCAGGATGCCGACAGGAGCCACATAACGCACAAGGAACAAATAGACGGGGTAAATCCTTGTGTTAACCGTACCGCCATTGGTCAGTTCCTCACGTACCTTACTCTCATCTACCACCCAGCCAACGAAGATGCACATAGCAAGGCTACCAAGAGGCATGAGCAACTTGGCAACAAGGAAGTCGAAGAGGTCAAAGAATCCCAATCCGAACACCGTAACATCTGACCACACACCGAATGACAAGGAACATACGCTACCAAGGACGATGCACACCATGCCGACAAGCGAAGCGGCAACAGGACGTGACACACGCAACTCCTCATGGAAATATGATGCTGACATCTCAAGCATGGAAATGGAAGATGTCAATGCCGCCATGACAAGCAGAAGATAGAACACGAGCGAGAAGAGGTAAGCAAGGAGAGGTATGTCACCAAACACACGCTGGAACACGTTAGGCAATGTGACGAACACAAGCGAAGGACCCGCATCAGGCTCCATGCCCGGGATGGAATAGACAGCAGGGAAAATGACAAGTCCTGCCATCAGAGCCACAAGAGTATCAATGGTTGCCACCTGTACACCATCCTGAATAAGATTGACATCCTTACGGAAATAGCAGGCGTAGGTGCAAAGACAACAGATACCCACGCTCAGGGAGAAGAATGCCTGTCCCATGGCTGAGAGAGCCGTTGCACCCGTCACCTGAGAGAAGTCAGGCTTGAACAGGAACTCAAGTCCCTTGGTTGCACCCGGGAGAGTAAGCGAACACACCACGAGTATTGCCACAAAGATGAAGAGCAGAGGCATCATTATCTTGGCTCCACGCTCAATACCCTTCTGCACTCCGAGAGCAACAACACCCACAGTGAGGATGATGATGGTTGCAAGCCATAATATCGGGAGGAGAGGGTCGGTCGATAACAATTCGAAGTCGGATGCAAAATCGGCAGACGTCATACCATCAAAGCCGTCAACGCCTGCCACAACAGCATAAAACAGCGTCCAACCAGCCACCACGGCATAGTAACTGAGTACGAGGAAACCAGCCACGACAGGCAACAAACCCATCCATCGCCAGCCTTTCCTGCCACCGCTCATCTTCTCGAAAGAGTGCATAACGTCCTTACCGCCATGACGGCCAATGGCAAACTCCGTGACCATAATAGGCACACCGATGACCGCCATAAAGAATACATAGATAAGGATGAAGGCAGCACCACCATTGGCACCCGTCTCCGTAGGGAAACGCCAGATATTACCAAGTCCCACGGCAGAGCCGGCAGCAGCAAGGATTGCTCCCACCTTACTTGCAAATACCGAAGAACCATTATTGTTTACGCTCATGATTTCGTGCAATTTCGTGTTATTACTCAAGACTCATTCGTTTTGATTTTACAACGAAAATTCAGATAATTAAAGAAAATTTTTTTCTTATCTCAATTTTATTCTTCAAAAATATATCGGTGCCGCAAAGCGGCCAATTAGAAAAACATGGGAAAAACCAAAGAAAACAAAAGAAAACCTGTTTTTTTCTTGTTTTTGTTCTGTTTACTTCCCGCTGGTCAGCGAGAAAAGTTCTTGACTGTTTTTACTTCCCTTTGGTCAGTGAGACCGCTTCACTTAGTTCTAATTGGCACCTTAGTGCAAGATTTCAAAAACAGATAAAGCAAATTTTCTTTAATTTTTTAAATTTTCGTTCTAAAAAAACAAGAAGTCGGATTATACGTTTTCAGTTTCGTGCCCTCAGCTTCCATACATCGCCAATGCGCACCATCTTCTGACAATGCTCGACGGATGTGCTGTCAGCAAAGAGCATTTCGTAATAGACATCGCACACAGTATCCGAACCGAATGCGACATCTACTACGTTGAGATTAAGCAAGTCACCATTGCTCTGCTGCAACCTGTCAAGATACTGCGAATAGGTCCTGACAAGTACGGCACGCTGGATAGAATCCATCTCACAGCCATAATCCACACTCTCCATATACTCATCATATCGATGGTCATGGAGTGCATCCATAGCCGCCACAAAGGTGGACGTCACCGTCTCCTGAGGCGTGTCCTCCCCACAACCCGCAAGGAACATAAGGGAAGAAAGCAGAAGCAATGGTTTACGTAACATGCTTTTTACTTTTGTCTGATATACACATTGATTGGAGTTCCCCTGAAGTCCCAGTGAGAACGAATCTGGTTCTCAAGGAATCGGCGGTAAGGCTCCTTCACATACTGAGGAAGATTAGCATAGAATACAAATGAAGGGACACGAGTGCCCGGAATCTGCATACAATACTTAATCTTGATGTACTTACCCTTGATTGATGGTGGCGGAGTTGCCTCGATGATAGGGAGCATCGTCTCATTCAACTTGGCTGTTGACACCTTGTTGGTACGTACATTATACACACGCTGTGCCTCCTCAAGCACCTTGAATATACGCTGCTTGGTGACAGCAGAAGCAAAGATGATGGTGAAGTCAACGAACGGAGCGAATCTGTCGCGGATAGCCTTTTCGAAATATTTGATAGCTTCGTTTGACTTATCCTCCACCAAATCCCACTTGTTGATGACAACCACAAGACCTTTCTGGTTCTTCTGGATAAGCTGGAAGATATTGATGTCCTGTCCCTCGATACCTCTTGTTGCATCAATCATGAGGACGCAGACATCAGAGTTCTCAATGGCACGGATGGAACGCATCACGCTGTAATACTCCAAGTCCTCAGTCACCTTGTTCTTCTTGCGGATACCGGCAGTATCGACAAGATAGAAGTTGAAGCCGAACTTCTCATATTTGGTATAGATAGAGTCACGAGTAGTACCAGCGATGTCTGTCACCACATTACGGTTGTCATCAAGGAACGCATTGACGATTGATGACTTACCCGCATTAGGACGACCGACAACGGCGATACGTGGAATGTCCTCCTCTATCACCTCACTCATCTCCTTAGTGAACGAGCCGACAACGGCATCCAACAGGTCACCAGTACCGCTACCCGTAAGGGAAGAGATACACATTGGCTCACCAAGTCCAAGACTATAGAACTCGGCAGCGTCGTAACGCAACTCATTGGTGTCGGTTTTGTTACTTACAAGTATTGTTGGAATCTTGCTACGACGAAGTATGTTTGCCACAGCCATGTCAAGGTCGGTAACACCTGTCTTGACATCCACAAGGAACAGGATAACATCACACTCCTCAATAGCGATAAGAACCTGACGACGTATCTCTTCTTCGAATACGTCATCCGAATTAACAACCCAACCACCAGTATCAACAACGGAAAACTCCTTGTTTCCCCATTCACACTTGCCATACTGACGGTCACGTGTAGTACCCGCCTCGTCACTCACAATAGCATGACGAGTCTTGGTAAGGCGGTTAAACAATGTTGACTTTCCCACATTAGGACGGCCAACGATAGCAACCAGATTTCCCATATTTATTCTCACGAATAGAGAGCCGTAATCACCTTAAAGGTTAATACTATCCATCATCCGACGGCTCGCCCACCCCTTCAGGATGGGCAGATGACAGACCTGAAAAAACACAATCTTCGCAGAATAGTGCGAAAATATTATTCTGGATTATAACCGAACAGGTTAAGCTCCTTGTCCGAGTTACGCCAATCCTTGCTTACCTTGACGAAGGTCTCAAGATAGACACTCTTGCCGAAGAACTTCTCAAGACTCTTGCGTGCCTCTGTAGCCACCTTCTTGAGAGCCCTGCCACCATGACCGATGATGATTCCCTTCTGGGAGTCACGCTCAACATAGATGACGGCATTGATATGGATATGAGTATCGTCTTCCTTGAAACTCTCCACGCCCACTTCCACTGAATATGGAATCTCTTTGTCATAATAAAGAAGAATCTTCTCACGGATAATCTCGCTGACAAAGAAACGGGCAGGTTTATCAGTCAACTGGTCCTTCTCAAAATAAGGAGGACACTCAGGCAAGAGTTCCTTGATACGCTTCAACACAGGTTCAACATTGAACTTGTTGAGTGCAGACACAGGGACAATCTCTGCCTTTGGGAGAACCTCATGCCAATCCTCCACAAGCTTGATAAGATTCTCCTGATTGGTAAGGTCAATCTTATTGATCAAGACAATGACAGGAACATCCAACTTAGCAACCTTAAGGAGGAAGTCGTTGTTCTTGTCAAACTTCTCGACAGGGTCGGTAACATAGAGAAGAACGTCCGCATCGACCAAGGCACTCTCCGAAAAAGCAAGCATCGACTGCTGAAGCTTGTAGTTAGGCTTCAGTACACCTGGAGTATCAGAGAACACAATCTGTGCATCCTCGTCATTGATTATACCCATGATACGATGACGAGTTGTCTGTGCCTTGAATGTGGCAATGGAAATTCTCTCTCCTACGAAGAGATTCATAAGTGTTGACTTTCCCACATTAGGATTGCCGACAATGTTTACAAACCCTGACTTATGCATTATTTTATTTTTTGTTAAAGCCTTTGGCTATTACTAAAAAAGCGCACCGTCACATAGCGATGCGCTTTTTATAAAGTTTCAATTATTCTGCATTGTTGCGTTTTGCATACCACTCTTCACGACTAATCTTGCCTTCCTTGTAGAAGTCGGCAGGAGTATCAGCAAACTTGCTTCCATCGTAACCCCAAATCATGTAAGAAGCACCCCAAGTGAATCCTGCACCAAAGGCAGTAAACACAATCTTGTCTCCCTTCTTGAGTTGTGGTTCATACTCCCAAAGAGCAAGTGGAAGAGTACCACCAGAGGTATTTGCCATGTGGTCGATGTTAATCATCACATGGTCTTCATCCACACCGATACGACGTGCAACAGCCGACTCGATACGAACGTTTGCCTGATGAGGAACGACCCATGCAATATTGTCCTTTGTAAGACCATTACGCTTACAGATTGTCTCTACTGCATCAGACATATTCGTTACAGCATGCTTAAATACTGTACGTCCTTCCTGATACACATAATGCTCACGGTTGTCAACTGTCTCGTGACTTGGCATCTTAGCCGAACCACCAGCAGCCATGTGCAAAGGCTCAAGGCCCTTACCGTCAACACGGAAGTATGTATCCATCAAGCCAACTTCCTCAGTAGTTGCCTCCATCATAACACAAGCAGCACCATCACCGAAGATAGGGCAAGTGTTACGATCCTCATAGTTTGTCATTGATGACATGTGGTCACCACCACAAACGATGATTCTCTTATGACGACCAGAAGCGATAAGACCTGCACCCACCTCCATAGCATAGAGGAAACCAGAACAGGCAGCTTCCATATCGAAACCAAACGCATTCTTCAGACCACAATTTCCAATCACAAGCGATGCTGTTGATGGGAAATGGTAGTCTGGAGTAGTAGTTGCAACAATCAGCGCCTCAATAGAATCTGGGTCAACCTTCGTCTTGGCAAGCAACTGCTTAACAGCTCTTGTCATCAAGTATGATGTTCCTGTACCCTGTTCTGGCTTAAGGATATGACGTGTCTTGACGCCAATACGCTCCATAATCCATTCATCACTTGTCTCAACAATGCGAGACATCTCGTCATTGTCAAGAATATAGTTAGGTACATATCCACCTATACCTGTTATCACGGCATTAATCTTTTCCATATTGCAGGCTTTGCTGATTTTTAATTATTCCCTAAAAAGAATTAGATAGCTGCTTCCTTAACGATAGCAACCTTACCTCTGTAGTATCCACAAGATGGGCAAACAGTGTGGTAAACATAGAATTCGCCACAGTTTGGACAAACTGCGAGTGTTGGTGCTACTGCGCCATCGTGAGTTCTTCTCTTTCTAGTTCTAGTCTTTGACTGTCTTCTTTTTGGATGTGCCATAATCTTTTTATTTTTACTTGTTAATTAAATCTTTTAATGCTTGCCAGCGTTCATCTACAACCTCTGGCCCGTTTGAATCATCACACTCCTCATCGTCATAACTGCTTCGGGCAGCCTGATGCTTGCTGAGTTCCTGCATCATCGCTTCATCACATTTCCCAGGTTCGTGAGAGCACGATATCGGCATGCTGAGTGCAATAAATTCGTAGATGTACTGTGCGAGGTCGATATAACCTTCTGCCTCAGGAACAATCACACAGTCACCCTCATCGGAATACTCGTCACCTAACTTGACTACCAGTTCGTCTGTGGTATCGATCCGCAATTCGAGATCCGCAAGACACACGTCACAAGGCACGATTACTGTTCCTTCTGAATGGATAGTGAACTTATACATCGAACCGGTGCAGCAACACTTAACTTCTGTGTTGACATTACCCCTGTCAAGCAACCCATCTATACCAACAAAGAAGTCATCACTTTCGTTGAAAGTAATAACCTTGCCGTCAAGCTGAGAGCTCAACAAATCTATCTGATATGTACTATTCGCATTCATTCAGCGTGCAAAGATACAAAATAAATAAGTTACACAAAAAGTTTACATAATCTTTTTTGCACAATGCCCCCATTTTATGCAACATTAACAAACAGAGCACACAAAACATGTAGGCACAAATGACAACAAACAAACAGAAATGTGGATAGGAAACTAAGCAAACAAAGTATCAATTCCTCATTCCAAATTACCCATTACTCATTCCTAATTACCATCACTGTTTCCTCGCCAATTCAATCCTGAACGTAGTTCCAACGCCAAGTTCTGATGACTTAACGAATATCTTACCCTTATGATACTGTTCCACAATACGTCTGACAAGCGAAAGTCCAAGTCCCCAGCCACGCTGTTTAGTAGTAAATCCTGGCTTGAACACATTCTCAAAGTTTGACTTCGCAATACCCTTTCCTGTATCACGAACCTCTACAACAACGAAGTTCACATCCTCTAATACAGTAATAAAGATATTACCAGAACCCTCCATTGCATCAACAGCATTCTTACAAAGGTTCTCAATGACCCACTCAAAGAGTGAAGGCACAAGACTTACAATAACTGGCTGTGAAGGCATGTCAAGCTCAATCTTCACCTTATTGGAAGTCCTTCGTTTCATATACTCAACGACCCTTTCGACAACGCAGTTCAATTCTTCTGGTTTAGGTTCAGGCAAAGAACCAATCTTAGAGAATCTATCCGCTATGCGTTCAAGTCGCTTAATGTCATTCTCCATCTCAGGAATAAGCGCATCATTAGGATAAGTCTCCTTCAAGACCTCATACCATGCCATAAGTGAAGATATAGGCGTACCCAACTGATGAGCCGTCTCCTTCGATAGTCCTACCCACACCTTATTCTGTTCCGCACGAGCAGCAGCAAAGAGAGCAAAGATAGCCACCATCACGAAGATAATCACCACCGCAAGCTGAACGAAAGGATAAACCTGAAGTCTCTTGAGCATCAACGACTCATCATAATAGACATCAAGCCAATCACTTGTATAAGAACCATCTGCCTCTTCCACGTCTGGGAGGTCAACACGAATATGCGAACCATTCTTCGACATCTTCTTAGCTATGCCTACCACAACACCAATTGAATCGGCCTCATTCTCATAGTCATTCTCAATATTGCGATAAGCAATAACCTCCCCTGCCCTGTTCTTCACTATGACTGGAATATTCTTATTACCATTGATAACCTTCAGAACAAGATTCAAATCCGTGTTTTCATCAGCATTATTAAGAGAACGCATCGCCTCCGCCCACACTTCAACACTATTTATCTCACCAGCCTTCAAGTCCTGAATAAGATAATTAGACGTTACGAGTGACACAATAGCTATAAAGACCGCAAATGTCACCAACAAGAATTTTATATTTCGTATTCTATCAAACCAGTTCATGGTGCAAAGATAAACCATTTCAATTAAGAATAACGGAAAAACAGCAAAAATATTTCACGATGGATTAAGAATTATGAGCTATGAATTAAGAGTTAAGATTTTATACAAGCCAAGCCCATAGTTCCATGCGACAGCCAATTTTGAATTTTGAATTCTGAATTTTTAATTTAAAAAGAAAAAAGCCTCCAGCATTTCTGCTGAAGGCTTCATTAAAAAGGCGGCGACCTACTCTCCCACATTGCGGTGCAGTACCATCGGCGCGCTCGGGCTTAACTTCTCTGTTCGGGATGGGAAGAGGTGGAACCCCGAGGCTAAA
>JAFYAT010000012.1 GCA_017540585.1 Bacteroidaceae bacterium
GGCAAACGGGAAATAAACAGATCAATACAAGAATTTAATTGCACATTCGGTGCATGTACGGACAATAATTACCAACTTTTCTCACTGACCAACGGGAAGTAATAATTGTTCCAATAAACCATTTATATCAATTGTAACATCATCAAAAATAATGGTTCTACAAGATTTTGTGTGGGTATTTCTTTAACCACGAATTACACTAATTTGCACGAAATTGATGGTTCCTCGGCTGTTTCCATTACACGAAGAATTGCTCATGCAATTACGAATGTCACGAATCAGGTACAACGATTAGAAGGAATCCCGAAGAAAAAACAAATGGTAAAACACTCATAATTACATACACATCATACAAAATGTATACTCTTTTGCCATACAAATATATGTAGCACCTTCATATGAAAATACTGATAAAATAGGACAAAAGTAAACAGAAGATTCATTAGTAGAAAAAGATGGCATCACATTGCACATATTTCATCATAATGCACTATATTTGCAGAAAAGACAATATACATAAACATAAAAACAGATTTATATAAATATGGAAACAGTACTTAAATTTCTACGTGACCTTGACGCAAACAACAATAAGGAATGGTTTACAACAAACAAAGAACGCTATCAAGAGGCACAGGAGAAATGGAATAACTTCTGTCTCCAACTCATCAACGAGGTGGGTAAGTATGACCCGACGGTAGCTGGTCTCACATTGCGCGACTGCACGTACAGGATATACCGTGACACACGTTTCAGCAACGACAAGACACCATATAAGACTCACTTCGGTGTGTTCCTCTGCAAGGGAGGCAAGAAGTCTATGCACGCAGGCTATTATTTTCACGTAGGTACTGGAACTGGCGAGGGTTATCCTCACCAACACATGTTGGCAGCAGGCAACTACTGTTACGACAAGCGTACAGTACAGATGTTACGTGAAGACATTAGTTTTGAATGGGAGACATTCAACAAAGAAGTGCTCGGTGCAGCTGACAAACGTTTCTTCGTAGATATGTCGGATGCACTCAAGAAAGTGCCAAAGGATTATCCTGCTGATGCTCCATACGCTGACTGGATGCGACTCAAGAGTTACTGCCTCGTGCAATATGTGGATGATAAGTTCATCACATCACCAGACCTTGCACAACGAGTAGCAGAACTATTCCGCACAACGCATCCATTCATTGACTTCATCAACAGGGCCGTAGATTTCGAGGAATAAAGTTCAGCTTTTCGCACTCGTGTGCGGACGAAGAAAAACCATATATACAGTTAAACGTATTGCTGTTTTTTGCCGCCAAGCGGCCAATTAGAAAAACAAAAGAAAACACGGGAAAACAAAAGAAAACAATATTTTCATTGTTTTGTTCTACTTAACTTAGCCAAACAAAATTTTTCACCTGTTTTTCTTTGTTTTTATCTGTTTTTTCTTCGTCCGCACACGGGTGCGATAAGTTTACAAATCGGAATAATGCATATCTGCTATTCGTCCTTCAAAGCGGAAGCGGGTCTCACCTATTCCTTCCCACTTACATGACTTGACATTAACATTATCTATACACGTGCTGTCTTCAAGTCCTGAGATGTATGCGCCATATCGGCTCCTGTGACAGTTGACACGTTCGAGATAGACATTACGCACAAGTGGATAATGACCACGCTCTGCCTTCTCACGTGGCTCGTAGTTGAGGTTTATCTTCAGTACTGCCTCACGACACTCACCTACTTCAACATTACGGACAAAGATATTCTCCACAACACCACCACGACAAGTGTTAGTCTTTATTCGCACTACACGGTCAAGGTTAGGGCTTGACATCTTGCAGTTCTCCACGAAGAGATTGCGGAAACCGCCACTTATCTCGCTTCCGACAACGATGCCGCCATGACCGTCCTCCATCTTACAGTTACGCACAATCACATTCTGACATGGTACAGCCCATGTACGACCGTCACGATTGCGTCCACTCTTGATGGCAATACAGTCATCTCCTGTACGGAAGAGACAATCCTCAATCAATACACGATTACATGATTCAGGGTCACATCCGTCTCCATTAGGGCCGTCGTTGATGATAGTCACGCCACGTACCGCAACATCCTCACATAGTACAGGATGAAGTACCCAGAAAGGAGAGCTGAGCAAGGTAACACCCTGAATCAGCACACGCTGACAACGCATAAAGTTGACTGTCTGCGGACGTAAAGCATTATCACGTGTGAATACACGTTGAGAAACTGGCGTGCCGTTCTCCACCCATTCCTGCAACATAGCACGACTCTTGCGCTGGTTATACATTCCCTCTTTCCATCCGAAACGGTCAACGCCTGTCCATGTCCACCATGTGGAGCGTGTACCACCACCATCAATAGTGCCTTCGCCACAGATGGCGATGTCATGTTGTCCCTCTGCATATATCAGAGGAGAGACATTATAGCAACCGAGCCCCTCCCAACGTGTCTCAACAACGGGATAAAGACTCGTGTCGAAGACAAACTGAAGTGTTGCGTCCTTCTCTATCATGAGACACACACCAGACAACATACGTAGTGCACCCGTATGCCACACACCAGCAGGGATGACGACAGTACCGCCACCCTTACGATTGCAATATTCAATTGCCTTGTTTATCGCTTTCTGATTGACGCTTGCCTTTGCACTTACCTTTGCACCAAACTTACGGATATCGTATCGTGTATCTGTGATATGAACAGGCGTGATGTTTTGTTCAAGTCGAAGATATTGCGTATTCCATTCGTCTGCCATACAAGAAACGCAAAAGGCACAGAATGTGATGAGAGTGAAAATAAGATGTTTCATTATGAAAAAATAATAGTCTTATTCTTATATGTGAGCACCTTGTGCTCGATGTGTTTCTTCACCGCACGTGAGAGAACAATCTTCTCAAGGTCCTTACCTTTAAGTACGAGTGACTCTGGAGTATCCTTGTGAGTGATACGTACAACATCCTGCTCAATGATAGGACCAGCATCAAGCTCAGCAGTAACATAATGGCTTGTTGCACCAATAATCTTTACACCTCGCTGGTATGCCTGATGATAAGGCTTTGCTCCAATAAAGGCAGGAAGGAAGCTATGGTGTATGTTGATGATACGATTAGGATAAGACTCAATCATCTCATCAGAGATAATCTGCATATAGCGTGCAAGGACGATGAAATCAATGTTCTGTTCCTTGAGGAGCGACATCTCAGCATCCTCTACCTCACGCTTGTTTGACCAGTCCTTCTTAATACTCCAAACATAATAAGGTATATGGAATTGGTCTGCTACCACACGCATATCTTCATGATTAGAAACGATGCATGGAATCTCGACATTCAACTCGCCTGCCTCATAACGTGCAAGGAGGTCGTAGAGACAATGCGACATCTTTGACACAAAGAGAGCCATACGAGGCTTGACATCGCCAAAGTACAAATGGAACTTGAGGTCAAAGCGTTGTGAATACAAGGTCTCGATATATTCACTAATCTTATCAGCAGGAATAAGGAAGTCTGCAAGTTCCCACTCCACACGCATGAAGAATCGTCCCTCCAGCTTATCTACATACTGGTCAAGATAGACGATATTACCCTTATTGTCTGTTATAAACTTTGTTATCTCAGTAATGATACCCTGCTTGTCGGGACAGTGCAACAACAGGATTGCTGTTTGTTTCATTATTAGTAATGTTTTATTGTGTTAATAATGCCTCCTAAGTGAAAATAGTCCACATTGTACTATCTTATCACAGAGCGGAAGTAAGTGTTAATATATCAAATTGGATGCAAAATTAACAATAATTTAATATAATCTAATATTATAATCCAAAATAATTATCAATTGGACTTCTGTTTGCGTGATAGACTGTTAATTAACGTATATTTGCACAAAAGCAAAAACTAACGTCTTATTCAAACCTATCTAAAATGACGCGAAGTTCAACCATTTTTAGAACTGTACTGTTAGTCACTTTTGCTCTGTTAACAACTGTTAATGTTTACGCAAGACTTGACGGAAACTCCATAAAGGACAAAAACTCAGGTAACGCAAAACAAAAGCACATCAAGAGTGTTAAACATATCGTTGTTTCAGCGCCAAGCCAATCCGTACCAGTTCTTCCATACCAAGTGTGGGTAACATACAGCGACGACACACATGAGTGGCGTCAAGCAATGTGGACCAACTCACGACTCTCAACTGAGCGTGAGGAGGCAGATCCTGCTGTCAACCCACATGGCAAATCATATACAATACAAGGCTACATTATCGGTGACAATTCAACCGATAAGGGCTATCCTATTACTGCTACGATAAGGGTAAACGATAGTGTATGGACGGAGAAGAACAAGGAACCGATTGCCCGAACTCTGCCACTAACAGACGTATGGATAAAGGGCAAGAATCGTCTCACAAACAATCGTGATCTTGATATCCAAGCACTCCTCAAACTTGACGTAACACAACAATTATATAATTACAGAGACACTTACGGTCTCCCTACTGACGGATATACTGAGGCAGACGGATGGGATTCTCCTACCACTAAACTGAAGGGTCATGGTACAGGACACTACATGTCTGCACTTGCCTTTGCTTTTGCTTCAACATGCGAAGAGAAACAGAAAGAAGAATTGTACGATAGGATTGAGAGGGTTGTCAATGAACTGCGAGAGTGCCAAGAACGCACTTTCGTATGGGATAGCACTCTCAATCGTTATTGGGAAGCACGCGACTATGCACCCGAACCACAACTGTTGGAGATGAAGGGTACATGGGCTGCATTCGATGAGTATAAAAAGGATTACAAGCATTACGGATATGGCTACCTCAATGCCATACCTGCAGCACATCCTGCACTCATCGAGTGCTACCGTGCATATAATAATGAACAGTGGGTGTGGGCTCCATACTACACTATTCACAAGCAACTTGCTGGATTTATTGACATTGCAAATGTTATGTATGCAACAAGTAAGACGCAGTGTCACTTCGACAAACGTCCTGGACATCTCACACCAAAGCAACTCGCTGACACGGCATATCTCATTGCACACGACATGGGACTGTGGGTATGGAACAGACTTCACTACCGCACATACGTAAAGTCTGACGGCAGCAAGGCTGAGAGACAGGCAAAGCCAGGCAACAGATACGAAATGTGGAACATGTATATTGCTGGCGAAGTTGGCGGTATGGCAGAATCAATGGCACGTCTGTCTGAGATGGCAACAACCAAGGAAGACAAGGAACGATTCCTCGAAGGTGCAAAGTACTTTGATTCGCCTGCATTCTTCAACCCTGTAGCAATGAATATCGACGACATACGTACACGTCATGCCAACCAGCATATACCTATGATTATAGGTGCACTACACACATACACATGTAGCAAGAACCCATTCTATTACAATCTTGCTTCCAACTTCTGGAACATGATACAAGGACGCTATGCGTATGCAACAGGTGGTGTGGGCAATGGTGAGATGTTCCGTCAGCCTTACACACAGATTTTGTCTATGAACACAAGTGTTGAATCTGATTGGGAAAAGAATATGCTCCCAAACCCAGACATCAACGAGACATGCTGTGCATACAACCTTGCAAAGCTGACCAAGGATCTCAATTGTTACGACCCAGACAATGCAGAGTACATGGACTACTACGAACGAGTTCTATACAACCAAATCGTAGGTTCTGTACATCCAGAGCATTGGGCAGTAACATACCAGTATGCCGTGGGTATGAATGCGACAAAACCATTCGGCAATGAGACTCCACAATCAACATGCTGTGGTGGAACCGGAGTTGAGAGTCACGTAAAGTATCAGGAGGCAGCATACTTTGTCAACGACAGTACACTATGGGTGGCACTTTATCTACCTACCGTGATGAACTGGAGAGATAAGGGAGTCACAATAACACAGGACTGCGAATGGCCTGCGGAGTATAGCAAGATTCGCATCAGCAAGGTGAATAATCAAGGAACAACGTTTGCAATAAGATTGCGAATACCTTATTGGGCGACCGAAGGATTCGACATAAAACTTAATGGCGAGTCATTGACAAAGCGTTATATGCCTTGCACATACCTTGAGATTGCAAAGAGGGAATGGAAAGAAGGTGACGAAATAGAAGTGATAATGCCTTTCACAAAGCACATCTTCTGGGGACCAGACAAGATGTCGCTTGCTGCAACAGGCAAGAATGAGATACATACTCCATTCAACCCAGAATGGGTAGGAGCACTGATGTACGGCCCACTTGTAATGGCTTCTTCTGATATCCACAACTGGAAGGATGCTGAGTTCAACCTCTCATCTACTTTAGACGAGATAACTGCCAACAACGAAGCTAGTACAGACAATACTGGTGGCAAGCTCTACACTCTGTCACTCGGAGGCAAGACCTTCACTCCTGATTACTATCACACTGACCATTGCACACACTATCTGCGTATCAATCAGACAACAGGTACAAAGAAGAAGAAATCGTCAAAGAAGATAGACAAAAGCGAGATAAAGGAACTGCTCACCATCGCCTACGAGCGCAAGTCAACTCAGGAGGCATGGGAGAATATGGAAACAAAAGTTCCAGAGTATGCTCCATGGGCACCTAACGGTTACAAGCGCCTTATCAACCAGATCAATCGTGCAGAAATAGTACTTGGTGATACAAAGAAAAAGAACGGCTTCAGCCAAACTGATATAGATGATGCAGCACAGGAGCTCAACATGGCAATCAACACCATGCGTCCAGGCAACCTTGCCGAACCAGAAGACCTCAACGAACTAATTGAAATTCTTGCAAGGGTAAGGTACTTCGCCAACAAGACAGACGAGTTACGTGAAGCAATGCGTGAAGCAAACATGGTTATAGAATATGTCAACGATGGTAGTGGAACACTCGACCTTATTACAAAAGCAACTCAGCATCTGAAGGAAGAGATATGCAAGTACAAACGCAACAAGCATAAGCAGCAATAAACTTATTATGTTCTACAATATCTCGTACTGTATGGTTGAAACTGTGTGTTGTTTTTTGTCGCAGTGCGGCCAGTATAAAAAAACATGGTAAAAACCAAAGAAAACAAGAAAAAACATGTTTTTTCTTGTTTTCTTTGGTTACTTTCCGCTGGTCAGTGAGAAAAGTTCTTGACTGTTTTACTTTCCTTCGGTCAGTGAGACCGCTTCGCTAAGTTCTAATATGCACCTTTGTGCAAAAATACAACCGTACAGGCTGAATAATTTCGAACTGTACGGTTGAATTTTATCCCCCCACGGAGAACACAGAGTTTTTTTCTTAATACTCTGATTTGTTTAGAGTTCTCAGAGGTCGCATGTGCTCCATTGAGGGCACGGAGGAAGACCCACC
>JAFYAT010000013.1 GCA_017540585.1 Bacteroidaceae bacterium
AAAATAAATTCCCCAAAAGGAGTTTTTTTATTTTATTTTTTTTACCTTTGCACACAGAACAATAGGAATTTTATATACCCACCAGAAAATTTGAACATTGCTCTTTATGGTAAAACCCGATTACATTTTCGAGTCTTCATGGGAAGTTTGCAATAAAGTTGGCGGCATTTATACCGTACTTTCAACTCGTGCTAAGACACTCCAAGAAGTATTTCCCGACAAAATCATTTTTATTGGTCCAGACTGCTGGGGTGACAAGAAATGTCCATTCTTCATACAAGACAGCAGCATCCTCAAGGAATGGCAAGAATCAACAACATTAAAGGTAAAAGTAGGCAGATGGGACATTCCTGGTAAGCCAATTTCTATCCTTGTGGACTTTGCCCCATTCTTTGCCGAGAAAGATTCCATCTATGGTAATCTGTGGAATTATTTCCAAGTAGATTCTCTTCATGCTTATGGCGACTATGATGAAGCAAGCATGTTCTCTTATGCTGCCGGTCTTGTTGTAGAGAGTCTTTACAAATTCTTAAAACTCGAAAATCAGAAGGTCATTTATCAGGCTAACGAATGGATGTGCGGTTTAGGTGCACTCTATATTAAGAAGTGCGTTCCAGCAATAGGAACAATCTTTACAACCCACGCAACAAGTATCGGACGTTCTATCGCTGGCAACAACAAGCCACTATACGAATATCTGTGGGCATACAATGGTGACCAGATGGCTGGAGAACTGAATATGCAGTCTAAGCACTCCATCGAAAAGCAGACAGCATGGAATGTAGATTGCTTTACAACTGTTTCTGACATCACCGCAACAGAATGTAAGGAACTTATCGACAAACCTGTTGATGTTGTTCTTCCAAACGGATTTGAAGACGATTTCGTTCCAAAAGGATCAGAATTCACGAAAAAACGTAATACTGCCCGCAAAGCACTTCTCAAACTTGCAAACGCTTTGACAGGTAGCCTGTTCCCAAATGACACTCTCATTGTAGGTACATCAGGTCGTTACGAATTCCGCAACAAGGGCATTGACGTATTTATTGAGGCAATGAATCGCCTTAACCATGATGAGAAGCTACAGAAGCCAGTGTTGGCATTTCTTGAAGTACCAGCATGGGTAGGAGATCCACGTAAGGACGTCCTTGAAAGACTTCAGAAGGCAAAAGACATAAACACATACGACACTCCACTTGACCTACCAATGATAACCCACAATCTTTATAACATGTCTGATGATAAAGTTATCAACATGATGAAGAGTTACGATATGTGGAATCGCAAGGAGGACAAGGTTAAGGTAATATTCATCCCAAGCTATCTCAATGGCGATGACGGCATTCTCAATATGCCATATTACGATGTCATCATTGGTAAGGATCTCACCGTTTATCCATCATACTACGAGCCTTGGGGGTATACTCCACTCGAGAGCGTTGCCTTCAGTGTACCATGTATAACAACAGACCTTGCAGGCTTTGGAGTCTGGGCAAACACTATAAAGAAAGCATACTCAGAAATTGAAGATGGTGTCAAGACAATTCATCGTACAGACTACAACTATTCAGAAGTAGCAGATGCTATAAAAGATACTGTTGTAAAGTACTCAGGATTCACACCAGCCCAGGTAAAGAAATGCCGTGCTAAGGCATCACAACTGTCTAAGAAGGCGCTTTGGAAAGAATTCATAAAATATTATTATCAGGCATACGACATTGCCCTACGTACAAAGTAATAAAAACAAACCTTATAAAAAATTATACAAACTATTATGAAAATTAAATCAGCTTATTCAAACACTCCTATTTGGAAGGAGTTTACCGTAAAGTCAACCCTCCCAAAGGAATTAGAGTGCCTCGATGAGATTGCACACAACATGTGGTGGGTATGGAACTATGATGCCCGCGAGTTATTCCGCTCTCTTGATGAGGATATCTATGACGAGGTTGCCCACAACCCAGTACAGTTGCTCGAGCGTCTCTCATACGAGCGTAAAGAAGCAATCGTAAAGGATAAGAAGATTATGGCTAACGTCAAGGCCGTATATAAGCACTTTAAAGACTATATGTCAGTAAAGCCTGACAAGACCCGTCCTTCTGTGGCTTATTTCTCTATGGAATTCGGTATTCACAATTCACTGAAGATTTATTCTGGTGGTCTTGGTATGCTTGCTGGTGACTATATCAAGGAGGCATCTGACTCTAACGTTGATATGTGTGGTATTGGTTTCCTCTATCGTTTCGGTTACTTCAAGCAGAGCCTTTCAATGGACGGACAGCAGATTGCTAACTATGACGCACAGAATTTCAATTCTCTGCCTATCACAAAGACACTTGACAAGGATGGCAAGCAGGTTGTTGTTGATGTGCCTTATATGAACTATAATGTACACGCACTTGTATGGCAGGCTAATGTAGGTCGTGTAAAGCTTTATCTGCTCGATACAGATAACGACTTGAACTCTGAATATGACCGTCCTATCACTCACGCTCTTTATGGTGGTGACTGGGAGAACCGTCTGAAGCAGGAGATTCTTCTCGGTATCGGTGGTATGCTGATGCTTGAGAAACTTGGCATCAAGAAGCAGGTTTATCACTGTAACGAGGGACACGCAGCACTCTGCAACCTGCAGCGTCTCGTTTCATACGTAAGAGGTGGGCTGTCATTCAATCAGGCTATGGAAGTTGTTCGTGCTTCTTCACTCTATACAGTACACACTCCTGTTCCTGCTGGTCACGACTACTTCGACAAGGACCTCTTCGGTAAGTATATGGGTGGTTATGCAGATATGCTCGGTATTTCTTGGAAAGAGTTCATCGGTATGGGTCGTATCAACCCAGATGATGACAACGAGCGTTTCTGTATGTCAACATTCGCTTGTAACACTTGTCAGGAGGTTAATGGTGTATCTATGCTTCACGGCTGGGTTTCTCAAAAGATGTTTGCAGGCATTTGGAACGGCTACTATCCAGAAGAGAACCACGTTGGATATGTTACCAATGGCGTACACTTCCCATCATGGTGTGCTACAGAGTGGCGTGAGGTTTATGATAAGTATCTGAAGCCTGGCTTCTATGAGGATCAGTCTAACGAGGATCTGTGGCATGGTATCTACGATTGTCCAGATGCTGAGATTTGGAAAACTCGTATGGCTCTTAAGGAGAAGCTCATCAAGTATATCCGTGATAAGTTTGCTGAGGCATGGTTGAAGAATCAGGGTGATCCTGCTCGTGTAGTATCTCTGCTTGAGCGCATAACACCTAATGCTCTGATGATAGGTTTCTGCCGTCGTTTTGCTACATACAAGCGTGCACACCTGCTCTTCACAGACCTTGAGCGTCTCTCTAAGATTGTTAACGACCCTGAGAAGCCAGTATTATTCTTCTTCTCTGGTAAGGCACACCCAGCAGACGGTGCAGGTCAGGGACTTATCAAGCGTATCTACGAGATTTCACAGCGTCCAGAGTTCCTTGGTAAGATTATCTTCCTTGAGGACTATGACTATCAGCTGGCTCGTCGTCTCGTATCAGGTGTTGATATCTGGATGAACACTCCTACACGTCCATTGGAAGCATCAGGTACATCTGGTGAGAAGGCTGAGATGAATGGTGTTGTAAACCTCTCTGTCCTTGACGGATGGTGGGTAGAAGGTTATCGTAAGGGTGCCGGTTGGGCTTTGAAGCAGGAGCGCACATACGAGAACCAGGCATATCAGGATCAGCTTGACGCAACAACAATTTACAACCTCCTTGAGAACGAAATTGTTCCAATGTACTATGACAAGGACAAGAACGGTCTGTCAAAAGATTGGATTCAGGTTGTAAAGAACTCCATAGCAACTATCGCTCCTCACTATACTATGAAGCGTCAGCTTGACGATTACTATTCTAAGTTCTATACAAAACTGGCTGCTCGTTCTGCTAAGGTTAATGCAAAGGACTACCAGTTGGCAAAGGATATAGCACTGTGGAAAGAGACTGTCGCTGAGCGTTGGGACAGCATTGAGGTTGTTTCACGCAATGCTAAAGGATTCGATGATGGTGCAGAGACAGGTAAGTCTTACACTATCCAGTATGTTATCAATGAGCAGGGGCTTAACGATGCTGTTGGTCTGGAACTTGTAAGTTTGAAGAACGACCAGGATCCTTCTGACCGTCGTATCAACTTTATCAAGCCATTCAAGATGGTGAAGAAGGAAGGCAATAACTACACCTTCGAGTGTGAATTCTCAACATCTATGGCAGGAAACTGGAAGGCGTGCGTACGTATGTTCCCAAAGAGCGACTTGCTTCCACACCGTCAGGACTTCTGCTACGTTAAGTGGTTAGACTAAAATAGTAGCATTTACCTCAAATCCATAAACATTTATATTCTGCATGAAGACACTTTGGAATACCATAAACGGAATACGTCGCATTGAGGCATGGGAGCCTAATTGTTGGATGCAGTACACT
>JAFYAT010000014.1 GCA_017540585.1 Bacteroidaceae bacterium
AATCCCCGAACCATTCCCGAAGTATTCCTGATGTATCATAATGTAAGTACAATTATGGCGAAAAAACTTGGTACATTATGTACAAAGCATACCGTTATAAGGCAGGTTCTATAAATTTGTTTTAGACTATTTGGTGCAGATTTTGAGATAAGTAGGTGCGCAAAATTATTTTTATAATGATTGTATTGATTAATGATGTAGGTTCAGCGCATAAAATAAATGAGTGTAGTGACTCCTACTCGATTGTTTTTAGGCGGTGAAGATGCGCGGTAGGCGGTGCAAGGATTGTAAAAATAATTATGCACACCTACTTAGAACATGCCTTAACTACAGACTCATAATAAAAAGTATGACACTTACCACTCGTAAACATGATAGTTACGATGCGTAAAGTGGATGTTTACACAACATAAGTAGCATACTTATTTGGTACTTGTCACATGTTTCAAAAGTTTAAGCAAATTATGTGCGTTTCTCATCAAATAATCATATATTTGCAGAGTTAACAAAAACAATCAACTTACCAGAAAAAATATGGAAAAGGAAAGAACACAAAAAATAACAGGAAACACAATCAAACATCAAAAAGATGAAGTTATGATTGGTGACTACAATATAAATTTGAATCATGTTCAGTCACACATCTATTCGATTAGAAACGTAGATGTAATGCTTGACAAAGAACTCGCCATACTATATGGGGTAGAAACAAAAGTCCTCAATCAAGCAGTAAAAAGAAATATCAGACGATTTCCAGAACGCTATATGTTTCAGCTATCCAAAGAAGAATGGGAATCTTTGAGGTCACAAATTGTGACCTCAAAAAATGGCAGAGGTGGAGACAGATATATTCCCTATGTGTTTACAGAACAAGGAATCACTCAACTTAGTACCGTACTAAAAAGTGACACAGCAATTGAAGTAAGCATAAAAATCATGGACGCATTTGTTGCCATGAGACGATTTGGGCAAAAGTTTATGCGCAATAACCAAATTGGAGATGCAACCAGAAACGATATTATCAATCATCAAATAACTCTGATTATATGGAAAAGGACTTATTCACATTGGGTAACGATGAACTGCTAAAGATGAACACAATCACATTCTTGTGCTCACACAAGGTGCCAGAGGAGACTTTCGGTGCAATAAGACAATGGATTGATACGCTCAATCCACAGAAGGATTGCGTCATCTGCGGATGTCTTGCAGGTATAGAAAAGTTCACATTGAAATATCTTGTACAGAAGCGAATACCAATAATCCTCGCACTTGCCGAAACACTTCCTAATGACGTGAGCGAGATTAGCAAGCGATTAAACGACATCGTACTCAGCGAATCGATGGGCAGCGGACGACTACTCATTATCTCTTGTATCAACAACAAGGAACAGACGAACGCAAGTGGCAAGTCGGCAGAGATGCGAAATACGATGATGATGAACCTTGGTCGTACACTCGTAGTCGGCTATGCGTCTCCTCTCGGTAACCTATCACGACAGTTGTTGCTCCTCAAAGATGTAACCTATCTCGTAAATGCACAACAAAAAGCTACCCAGACGAGCAACGAAGGAAAAACAAATGATGAGCGCGAACAGAAGGTACAGATGGGATGGGGAATATACAACGCCCTAAAGGAGAACTACGCCACACTCGGCTCACTTGAGGTAAGGAGACTATTGAACCAATATCTGAAACTCGGAATAAACGAGCCATCACGCCTCCACTCACTCATACTATTGCTCGTAGTTAAGAACATTGATGTGTATCCAGACCTGAAGTTCACACCTTTCTTCAAACTATGGGGAGTTGAGAACCTGCAAGACGAAGACTGGAAAGCACACAAAGTGAATGACCATTGGATTCCTTCGCTTGCTGAAAGAGCGACAGGAAAACTATTCCGTTTTCCACAAGGTGGCAGTTCAAAGGACCTTGACAAAGAACTTATTCGTGCCATGATAAAGAAAGGAATGGAACGTAATCCCAACAACAAGAAGTTTCCCCAATATGCGGAGAAACTTACAAAGATTGAAAACTGGAGACCAAAAAGTATGTAGGAATTATCCACATATATTATACACGAGACAGCAGTCTTTCTATATGCGACTTGATAAGTGTATATAACTCTGCCGACTTGAATTGCGTATTCCTACGTATCATCTGGTTTGTAGGACATTGTGAGTGCTGATAGCATGCCAATTCGTTGTCGAGCTGTTGCTGATGTCCGCCAGAGAGATACTTTATCTCCTTCTCACGTTCACGTCGAAGAATTGTACATACTGGTTCAATGGCAGAACCGACTACATTGTCCATGAGATGATGTCCCTGAATAAACAAATACGTATTGTCAGGACGAAGGCCGAGTCGTTCAAGTTCCTCCTTTAGTGGCTTGAGTTTGCCACGTGCCTCAGGATAACGCTTCTGCATCCATGCCATCTTACGATTGACAGTATGACGCAACTTTTCCAAAGCATCTGAAGGATTATGGATATTGAGATGTTCAACAGCTATGAAGTTGTTGAGCGTATTGAGTGGGAACTCGCTGAAACGCAACTCACGATACAACCATATAGCCCACACGAACAAGTCATAAACAATCTCCGAATATAGTCGTAGATAAGCCTCAAAGTCGAACACCTCACGATCGTTGAGAGTTGCCATGACACACACATTATGCAAACTTGGTGCATAACACTGTAGGTTCTCGATGGAATAGGCATAAGTATGCACCACGTATGGATTCTGCAACATCAGACGTGAATTATTCGTAGCACCCTGCATGAGATAATCCACGTCGGCATCCACACAAGCAATCATGCAAGCACCAAGATTCTCGCCAAGACGGTTCATCATGGCTGTCTTCTTGCCACGCGAAAGGTCTATGCGCGAAGGGAGCATCACCTCAAAGCAGCGTTCCTCATTCTCAAAGTCGGACAGCACACTTCGCCAGAAGAAGATATCGTCATAGCTCTCCACATAGGCAATAATCTTCTTCCGTCTCTTCTTCTGAAGCACATTGGCAGCCTCAAAGTAACGTGATGTGAGATTAGAAGTTAGTGATTTCATTCACTTCGGTTACATTACCCATCCAGCCATCCATGATAAGTGCAGGAGAATGGGTGGACAGAATTATCTGTGCATTAGGATTAAGTTCTCTGATAAGCCCGATGAGTTTCTGTTGCCAGTCAATGTGAAGCGAAATCTCTGGTTCGTCCATAATGAGGGCATAATGCTCGTTATTCTCCACAAGAACAGTAAGGAGAATGACCAGCAACTGCTTCTCACCAGAAGACAACTGATAAGGAGTAAGTTTTTCATCATTCTGTATAAACAGAATCTCATTGCTCTTGCGGTCAATGAGTTTATGTGTGTCGGCAAAGAGTTCATCCATCGTGTCCTGAAACTTCTTCTTTGGAGCAGAAATCTTGGACGCTTCATTAGCATCTTCAGGATTACCACTCGTAAGCAGCTCAATGATACGGTTGCCCATATTGACCTGATAGTCAAGATAACGTTTCTGTAAACGATAGATCTGCCAGTCAAGTTCTGTCTTGACACGTGAATCAGCAAGTTTTTCAAGCAAGTCACTATGAATAAGCGGACGGTCGAAACTACGGATGACATCAAACTTGATTTTCTTTGCATCCTCTGGATAGAGTTTCACCTTCACAAGGTCACTCATGTCATCTATGCGCAACTCTCCCTGCTCAAGCATAGAAAGAAACTTGACAGAATGGTTGATGATAGTACTCTTGCCCACTCCGTTTATACCACTCAAGATATTGACATCTGGATGGAGTGTCCATGAAATGTGTCTGCCACCCTTCCACAATGCCTTAATCTCTATACTTTGTATGTATTCCGCTGCTTTTTCCATACAAACAAATATTTTTTATGTTTTTCTTCCACACACAGAGTGCAAAGAATGTACTCCGTGAGAGGCAAAAAGAATATTTTGCAGAATTGACTAAAACAATAGAATCAACTCATTTCTTTCAAAGGCAAAGATATAAAAAGATTTTGAGAGACAAACAAGAAATACTAAAAAAGAAGTGTTTCGTTATGCTTAGACATAAACGAAACACTTCTTTTATATTATTATGTAATATTGATTATCTCAATCGTAGAGTTGTAGTATATCCATCCACAGATACTCTCTGACCAGCCTTTGCACCACGGAAGAAGGCTTCAGACTTTGGATAGTAGTTTGGTGCATAAGAACGATTAATCTTATTTTGTGCCTCACTCTTACATCCTGGGTCCATACGCATTGCTTGCTGAGCCTTGTCGGTTGCTGCACATGCATATATTCCACGATTCCAATACAACATATCCTTTGTTATACCCTTACCACCTGAGGTACGAACAGATCTCATAATTATATCTCCTTGAAGCAAATATGCTTTACCATAGTTCTTATTGAACGAAATTGACTTATTTGCATATTCACGTGCATCAGCTAATCGTCCCTTAGACAGAGCAACCAACCCTGCCTGATAAAGATATTTTGCCTTCTGAGCATTATCCTCACAAGCATCAACACATTGCTGCATAAGATCCTTTGCCGTAAAGAAGTCTGTCTCCTTCATACATTTGATCGCCTGTGAGAAGAACACTTTGTCTTGCGAATAGTTTCCGCCGCCGCCACCTGCAGGCCTTGCAGCTGCAAGATAGTCTGACGTTTTATCATAGACTTCAATTTCTGTCTGACCAATACTCTCAAGTGTCTTAAGCACCCAAGCAAGATAACCTGGATTATTCTTTTCCTCCTCAATCTTAGTCATAAAGAAAGAGTTCAAGAACTCTGGACTTGCAGCCTCTGGATTCATCTGGAAATAGTAATCAGCATACCACTGAGGATAAGTGTACTCATCTACAATCTGCTGCTGAATCTGAAGCTCCTTCTGATAGCGGATACTATCCTCTGCTGTGAGTTCCTGATCTGAAGGAACATACTGCTTAGCTGAGTCAAGGAAGAAATCACAGAGATCCTTTGCAAGCACGTAGTCATTTACAAAGTCTGTTGCGTATGTTGAATCTGCCTTGTTTGCCTTATAGCGATAGTAATAAGTCTTTACGAAGTATGCGAGTGTATAACCTCTTGTTGAACGTCCAAGGTCACCGATGGCAGTCTTGTACATCTGATAGAGTTCCTCCATCTCCTTTGTCCAAGGAATATCATAGTTGACATTAGGGTCATTGTCCTGATATGCAGCCCAAGCCATCTGAACTATTGAATCAGGATTGTACTGAAGGAAGTTCTGAGCCTTTTCACAAATGATGTCACCACGAGTTGTGATGAATCGTGAATTATTTCCCTCTTCGTCGTAAAGTGAATTGATAGCATCCAAGTTATCAATACGCTTGTTGTATGTATCCATCAACTGATTAAAGAAGTGATTACGTACCTTAGGTGTCTTACCTTCGACTGCGAGTGTATGCCACATCCAAAGTCCATGCTTGTAAAGTGTTGCATTGACATAAGGTGCTCTCTTGAATACATACATCCATGGCTCATAAGCATAAAGAAAAGCCGAATCAGCAGCCATCTCCTCATTTACACCCTTAGCATAGTAGCTTTCAAATGTATCGTAAGCACGACGAATAAGAATACTATCCATACCATGACCAATTCGCTGTTCCATAGTTGAGCCCTTGAGGGTTGGAACCTCAACTTCTGTAAGTTCCTGTTCAACTACCTCTGGTACAGAAGTCAAAGAACGTGATTTTTTCTTTTTTGGTGCCTTTGGCGCTTTTGGTGTTTTCTGCTTTTTCTGCTTAGTTTGGGCAACCTCCTGCTGTTCTGGTTGTTCAGCTACAGCTGCACTATCCTCAGAGACGCCATCTGTCTGCTCAGCAACGGCTGTATCGTCAGAGGCAGTCTCATCAGAAACAACATCAGTAGAGTCAGTCTCCTGCGAAGCACTCACAGTAGTGTCGGCAACAGCCTCCTGCTGAGCAGCTGCGATGCTGTCAGACACTGTTTCCTTCTCTATATCTTGTGCATGGATTCCAATAGAAAAAAGTAGCAATGAAATAAATACTGATACCTTACTCATCATTTGTATTGTTATATATAACGTAAATATTAATTACAATTCTCTCGTATATTCGTAGCAAAATTACTTATTTCTGTTGAATCAACAAAGGTTTTTAATGTATTTTGACGATAAAGCGACAAACATTTCTTGTTTGATGCCTTTATGCACAAATTTTGAGCACATTATAAGTCAATGCAAGTGATTCAAAAACGAATAACACCATCCGTGCTTGTACCTTCCTAAATACACAACAGTGTAACTATAATTTCCCTTATGATGCTAACAGAAATATAAGGGAAACATAACAGAAACATAAGGAACTCATTAATGAAAAATATATGGGAATGGAAACACAGAGGACACAAAGAACACAGAGTTTTTGTTTGCAACATGATGCAAAAACAGTTTCTCTGAATTCTTTGTGCCCTCCGTGTTATAGATTTTTATCCTAAGAGAGCATCAATACTCTTCTTCGTCCCAAAGGAAGTCTTCCTTTGAAGGGTAATCAGGCCAAATCTCCTCGATTGACTCATAAACATCTCCCTCATCCTCTATCTCCTCAAGGTTCTCAATAACCTCAAGTGGAGCACCAGAACGAGTAGCGTAATCAATAAGTTCTTCTTTGGTTGCTGGCCAAGGTGCGTCTTCCAACTTTGACGCCAATTCCAAAGTCCAATACATAGTTATAAGATTTGTTTAGTTAGATTATACTTAATTTAGATTTTTAAGGAATATGTCGTGACAATTTTGGTATCTTAAATCACAGTTACATGATTCCCTTAAGAAAACATATTTTACGGTCGGCAAAAATAACATTTGTTTATCAAAATGCCAAATTTTTTATAATTTATTTTACGTATAGGCACAAATATTTTTAATACTCATAAAAATCATTTTTGATGGTAGTCAAAATAAATTTTCATGGTAGTTTAAAAACATTTTCATGGTAGTCAAAAAAGATTTTGATGGTAGTCTAATTTTCTACAGATTAAGTCAGTCGCTTTGCGGCATCTAAGTCTGTTATTTTCAACAATTAAACACAAAACACATTATTTCTACCATACGAGGATAAAATCTCAAACTCCATGATAATTATATATTCACTTGCGTCTTTCCCAAATTATCTCCTCATGTTCCTCAAGAACATTAAGTCGCCGAGCAAGGATAAAGAAATAATCAGACAAACGATTAACGTATGCAAGTACGTTGGCATCAATATCCACTCCACACCCAGACAAAGCGAGGATACGACGTTCTGCCCTACGGCAAACTGTACGGCAAATATGACTGATAGATGCTCCACGACAACCACCAGGAAGTACAAACAACTTGATTGGTGGCAAAGTCTCATTGATAGCATCTATCTCACGCTCGACGGTCTTTACCATATCGTCTGTCACGACACTACTCGTGCGTAACTCCATCTGAGTTGTATCAGTTGCCAAATAAGAGCCAACAACAAACAAGTTACGTTGAACCTCAGTCAGGACGCTCACATCATGTGGGTCGGTACAATAAGTAATCAATAACCCAACGTATGAGTTGAGTTCATCAACTGTGCCGTAAGACTCCAATCGTTCACAGCACTTAGACACACGGACTCCTCCCACAAGACTTGTCTGTCCACAATCACCAGTCTTAGTATAGATTTTCATAGGTTATTCGGTATTATGTTGATTAATTTGAATTCTTAAATCAATAGTTTACTTTATCCATACCTCATAAAGCAAGTAGGTATTAATGGGAATCATAGCAGATAATTCTGCTTGATTCGTTTCCTGTCAAATAGAACAAGTCCACGATTTCCCATATCAAAAGTAACCCTTGCTCGTGAATCATCAAGTATCTTGAGCCACAAAGGATAGTTGCAACCAGAAAGATTGTCTATCACAAGCGCCTTACTATCATCATCAGAACAAGCCAACTGCTCATAAAGAGCATCCACGTCGGCTTTAGAGTACATCAGATTATCACCAAAACGAAGTTTAAGACGGTACATTTGTCTATCTGCTTTGCTAATAATGGATTGTTCCTCGTAAGCATAATATGCCATCTTCTCAAAGAGTACGTCCTTCACAAGTTCATAGTCATGTGGAGAATGAACGCCAAAACCATGACGATGCCAAATGCGCGGTATAAATGTAAATAGTCTCTGTATATATCGTAGTAAGTACATTTCGTATATAAATATTACGGCACGAAGATAAGAAATAAAATCAGTATAAAAAAGGATGACACCAAAAAGATGTCATCCTCTCATATCTTAGATTGATTTCAACTCATTAGAATGTGTATGTAGCACCAATATTACCAGTCATGATTACACGATTCTTGTGTGCAAACTCATCAGAACTGAACTTAAAGTCATTTCCGAAGATATAGAACATTGGCGAAGCAAACATTCCCCACTTGTCAAAGAGTTTAACAGTAAGGTTGAGTCCGACATGACCACCAAAACCGAACTTAGTGAACTTAGTTGCCACACTCTTGTCAACTGTAGGATACATCACAAAGTTGAGCAAATCCTTTGGCAAAGGAGGAAGATTCTTAGTATTACGGCTAAGACCATAAACGTATGGCTCCAAGAGTCCGTAATACATGTGTTGCTCTCCAACGAGGAATGCCATAGAAGGACCGATGACCAAATCAAGATTAGTCTTTCGGTTTGGCTTGTAACCACTATACAAGTTCAGGAGGTTGAGCGTATATGAAAGTGATGGCATACCAACAAAGTAGTCACGTGTCCATTGCTCATACGAATCCTGACGATACATATTCACATTGCTGTAACGAAGACCTGCATCTGTTAGAACCAAGTTCTCATCAAAGAGAGGTTCTGTAACCATACGGCTGGAAAGATTCCAGATATTTGTAAGCTCGATAGAGTTCTGTGTGATTGAAGCCATCTCAAGAGAGAAGCGAACTCCGTGATACTTGTTGAAACGATAACCTACGAAAGCAAGTCCGTTGAAGTTATACATATTTCCACGCCATTCATAATCACCCTTATTGTATTCAAAGTTAAGACCTCCACCAAGACCAACATAGAGTTTCTTGTCGTACTCAAAGAGATAATCGTAAGATTCACGATGTCCTTTACCTCGCATATTCATTGTGAGACCAAGCATAACACTTACATCCTGATCCTTCTCCATTTCAATATTTGAACCAAGTTTCTTGTACATGTAGTACGTCCAACGTGGCTCAAGATAAAGTTGAAGGTCCTGAGAGAGCTTAGCCCAAATGTGCATTGCACCTGTATATTGCGTAGCACTAAATGAGGACTTATGAATATCAATTTTAGTATCAAAACGGTAACGCTCAATATCCTGAGAGTTGAGTGCGTTCAAGTCATTAGTAGGAGTCTGAATGAATGACTCATCATCACAATAATACTTGGTTATCGTACCTGCTCCCGCACCGAACATAAGCGTTGCACCAAACGGAGCATCCCAATTATAATCCTTCGTGAAACCGCCGAGGTTAACCATTGTCTCGAAAGTAAATCCCTGATAGATTGAATGGTTGTCACGAACGTAAGGTGTCTCCCAAGAATACTTGCCATAGAATGACTCGTGTGAAAGACTGAATATGTGACGCTGGCTTGTAGTCTGCTTTGTGAAGAAAGAACCACGAAGACCGAAACGTGAAGAAATCCACTTACCGAAACTGAAAGACTGAGTATGTCCTACAGTACGAAGGAACTTGACGTCACTATTGTTGAATGTACCGATAGCACCTGCTCCCATATCAACAAACCAAGGAGTACGATGACGAAGGTTCTTCAATTCCTCAAACTTGATTGAGTCTTCTTTAGTAAACTCATCAAATGTCTTGTTGAGATGGAGCAAAGCCAACTCATTACGAGTCAAGTTGTTTGAGAGGTAGTAAACGAAACTGAAGTTCAATCCGTAGAACAAATCATAATTACGCCAATAACCAGTACCTGACATATCCATGTTCTTATCACCAACACCAACGTATGGCTCAAGAGTCATGTAACCTTGTGGTCCAGCAAAGAACTTAAACTGAAGTCCCAAATGTCCTTCAAAAGTATTGCTCTGATCCATCTGTAAACCACCAGAGTACTTATTGTGATGATAGCCAACACCGACAATAGAAGACAAGTCAAATGTTCTTGTTGGCTTATATCCATATACATAGTTAGAGAAACTGAACAAATAATCAAAACGACCTCCGATGCGTGAATAGAGTTCATTTGAGTTATTGAAGTAACCTACACCTCCATCAAAAGAGAGACGAAGAGAGTTGTAACCATTAAGCAACTTACCGAATCCGACATGTGCACCGGTAAGAAGATTCATGCTATAATCATCTGAAGCTGGTGGAATCTGAGATGCACCTACACCAAGCTGGAGATACCAGAGTTTCTTGAAGTTCACTCCAGTAGTATCACCATAATCACGAACACGCTTCTCGAGAATATAGTTGCTCGCATTAAACTCACTTGTAGCAAGATTCTTACCTTTCTTTACCTTATCCTTTTCAAGGAAGTAGAGACTATCGTACTGGTCATAGACGACATCACTGTCGGCTGCAACCGAATATACTTCAAGTACCTCCTTGTAATCTCTGCTTATTGAGTTACTGCTTGCTGGAGTGACGGCAAAAGCAGTCGTGATATCCAACGATATCGCAACTAAACTTGCCATTACTATTTTATAACTTAACTTCATTACCGCAATAATATGATTATTTCGAGACAATTCTTATATTATTCTGTCTTATTTTCTTCGCTTGTAGCATTCTGTTCGGCAGGTGCTTCGCCGCCATCAGCTGGAGCTGCAGGAGCAGCAGCCTCTTCTGCCTTCTTCTTTTCCTCTTCTGCCTTTGCAGCCTTCTTGGCATCTCTTACCGCCAAGAGATAACGGAACTTATCTCTATATTTAGGAGCATCCTTTGGAACGTATGGGAAATTCTTGAATGTCTTTGTCTCAATATTTCCTTCAAACGCAAAGAAACGCTTGTATGCTGGTTTAATATCAAATGAAGCCTGGAAGTACGCAAGGAAACGAGCAACACCATTATCAGCAAGGGTCTTAGATTCTGTCTCCTGTCCAGACGCTGCTTTTTCTGCCTTTATCTTTTCGTATGCTTCACGCTTGATATTCCACTCCTTCCATTCATTCTGACTTCTTGCCATGAGAGCATCCTCTTCATCTTCTGTCATAGGAACATAACCTGTACCAAAGTCATCAAAAGCAGCACCACCACTACTTGGCATAGTCTCCTTATCAGCCTGAGTACCTGCAGCAGCTGCAACAAGCTCACCCATAAGGTACCACTTTCTTGCATCGTCATCTGGAAGAGCTTCAATAGCTGGAAGAACTTCCTCATCCTTATAATCCAACTCAGCCTTCAACTCTGTCATGAGAATTGCCTTGTTTACAGGATTCAAAGACATAATGTGCTCAATACTCTTCTTACCATGCTCCTTAGCAGCATCTGAAAGTTCTGGGTCATCCCAACGAAGTACAACATCAATCATGTCACGATAGAGCTTGAGTGACTTCTTGATTTCCATGTTTTCAGGAAGTTTATCCATCCAGAAAGTAGCATGGTCGATGTAACCTTTCTTTAGAAGCATGATAGCCTGGTTGGCTACAAGTTCCTTACGGTTTACTGTCCAAAGTGTTGGGTCGTTAAAACTGATTGTTGTCTTACGGTCAACACCATTTATATCTTCACGGAGGAATGGATAAAGAACTGTTGTATCTCCATTTTCAACCTCCATATTATACATTGCAATACGGTTTGCGAGATAAGCAGCAAATGGCTTGAAACGGAAACCTGGCTGCATTGAAATGAAATCCCAAGCACGGAAAACAATGTCACGCTGATCTTTTGGATCTTCAATACTATTCAAGAGGTTATAGTAGTCACCATTTGCAAATGAACGTTCACCACCTGGAGCATAACGCTCATCATGATAGTAAGCTTCAACAGCATCTTCAGCAGAAAGAATTTTCTCCTCTTGATAAGTATAACTACACTTCATGACACGCATACTTGCAAGTACGGCATTGAAGAGAGAGTCATTACGGAACTCACCATAGATTGAATTTTCCTTTCCAGACTCAATCAAGCCGTTAACCTTATTACTCATGTACTCAATCAACTGACGCTGAATAGTATCATTCTCCTGCTTAGCTCTGTTGTTCAACTCTGTAACAACATCCTTCCATGTATAAACCATGGCTGTAGCTGGTGGAACCTGAATCTTACGCGTATTAATACGACTTCTTACCTGAGCCATGGCGAACTCGGCACGCTCACGTGCAAGTCGCTGGTTCTTATCTGCAGAACCTTCAGGAGAAGATGTACCCATAATAGAAATACGGATAATCTTGTCACCGTATGACTTCAACTCCTTAGCCAACTTATCGAAAAGAGCGATATTCTCTTCATCCTGCACCATCTCAGCCTTACCAGTAACGAATCGTACAGGAAGGTCACGAGGCACATCGTGCATACCAGCAGTAGGTGGTTCATAGAACTCACGAGTAAGCTCAATCTCTGTTCCTGGCAGATTAAAGTCAAGGAACTTGAATGGATTTGATGTATTACAAGAACCAAACTCGTCTGACATTGTGAGAAGAGTGTGTGTATAATCCTCAAGGATTGCACTACCCTGACAACTATAGTTCTTCTTAGGGTCTGGCTTTGTAAACTCAATAGGAACCTTAACGCTGAGAGGTTCTCCATCACGGATTGTCAAAGGCACCTTAAAATCATCAGTTACCTTTACAGAATCCTTATAATGTGGCGCTACTGGATCGACATTCTTGAAGTCGAACAGCATACGTCTGTTCTGAATCTTGTGATACTCCTCACCATCAACAACGAATGGCTTAAGGAAAGCAACTGTATCTTCTGTCATACAGTCAATAGCAGCAGGAGAAACGAAAAGACGAGACTCTGACTTACAAAACTCTGATGGGAAATCGAACGCAACAGAGAATGTAAGTTTGTTACCATAACCACGTGTCTTACCCTTGTTGATCTTTACAGACTCCTTCTGACGAGCCTCGACAACTGTTTCCTGCAACATGATGTTATCATTAAGAATCTTGATAACAATATTGCTTGCATTCTTTTCAGAAATCTGAATGATTGGCAGCGGAGCATAAGAGTCTGTGTTATAAACAACGAGACAAGCACCTACTGGAAGAGGAATCTGGAATTCACCCTTACTTCCTGGTTCAGTGGTGAAGGAACTGACTCCTTCAGCCTTACGAGCAGCCTGATAATCATGATACTTCTTAACTAAGTCATTAGCAGCATCTTTTGTCCAAAAATACCACACCTTATAACCTTCAGCCTCGAGAGTACTAACCTCACCAGAACTGTTGGAAACAATAATCTTACCCTTAACTACAACATTCTGAGCCTGAACTTCATTCATACCTAAGCAGAAGAAAGCCAGAACAGCAATGATTATAGAAGCAAATTTCGAACAATTTTTATATAATGCCATAATGATAAATTCTTGACTAATGAATAATGTAAGAAATAGTTACACCAAGATTCGTTGGCAACATATTATAACCACTCGCATTTGTCTTAATAACACCAAACGTAGGGTTGTCATAGTCATCTCCCTTGAAGTATTCCTTCTGCTCATAGAAAAGAACACCGCAACTTGCGTGAAGATTAAGAACAAATCTCTGAGACAACTTAAAAGCATAACCAAAAGTTACTCCTGCACCCAACGCATAACCATCATTAATCTTATCACCAGATGGATACTTATATGATGTAGCAAGAGCACCTATACCGATGAACTGCTGGTGCATTGCACGACCAGATAACCAATAACGGAACTCTGGCTGCACTCCAGCACACTTACCATCTAATCCGTATGGCTTATAGCCACCAAAAGCATTGAACACAAAAGACGTTGCATTACCAGTACCGACCTCAAAGCCAAGACTCGGTATACAAGCCGCATCCCAAACCAAATCAGTATTGATAGCACACATCTGTGCACGCATACCAACCGATGTTGTGAATGCAATAATCAATGAAAGTATATATTTCTTCATATTCTTAATGTTCAATATCATTATTTAACGACTTGCCACTTTCCGTAACGACGTGAATTAACTTCGTCTTTATTTATAAGGATATCATCCTCAATCTTATATTCCCAAACTTTAGGAGCATCTGATTTCTTTACCAAATGTATGTTATCACTTTGCAAATCGTAAACAGGAATTGAATCAAGCTCATACATACGGTGACGTACAACCCAATCCTTTGATTCTAACTTTACTTGCCATTTACCATCTTTGTCCTTGTACCAATGCTTTCCTGTAATTGCAAGACGAACATTAAGGTTTCCCACCTCATTTTCTACAAGACCAATCTTGCTTAAATGTGAAGGGGCAACAATTGGAAGAGCATCAAACGAAATACGAATAGTGTCTCGTCCTGGATCAAAATCATCTATGCCATTCAACATGTCTCCGAATGCCTTCACCTTAGCAACCTTTGACGCATCACATGAAGCAGAACGAAGTTCAACAGAACATGGTACACCGTCAATCTCAGCCTCTACGGCATCAACACGCGCAATAGTATCTGTCTTCTTAATATAGAACTCCCACACATAACGCTGTGTAAGACACTCTGGATCCAACTTGAAATATTCGCCATCCAAACCCTCATCAACATAATAGTTATCGAGGAAACAAGAAAAAATTCTTGCAGGCTTAACTATTAAATTGGAATCATCAACGTTATATTTGAGTCCAATCTGCGTTATACCAACACTTCCCCACTGGAAACCAGAAATATCACTATAATCAAAAGCAACCGCATCATGAGTGAAGCACATAGCATGATAATATCCTGCCACAAAATCCGTGTTGTTATCCTTATCTTGATAATAAACCTCCATATCACCCTGATACTTGTAACCTTCTATTTCCTCTTCAAAACCTACAAGATATGAAGTCTTCCAAGATTTGAGAGCACGATTGACAAGGAAAAACATTTCTTCAGGCTTATTATCCAACTCGTCATCAATATAGAAAACACATCCGTAAGGATGAATACTCATTCGCTGTGCATCCAATTCCTTAGAGATTAGTTCCTCATCAGTACCTTGACTGCAAGAATAACCTAAGAAGAGCAATGAAATCAAGCAAATTGCTCCAAATACACCTTTTATATTATTATATATAGATTTCATCATTTAATCTCCTCAGATTTTATTCATCATTTCCATTATTATCACCCTCGTTTGAAGTCTCTGTCTGCTCAGACTCATTGTTTGAATTTTCCTGTGCAGATTCTTCGTTGTTTGAAGTGTCTGTTTCTTCACCTCCACCATTATCCTGGGATTCGTTGGTTTCCTCAGACTGATTAGAAGACTGTTCATCCTGAGCGGACTGACTTTCTTCCGTTGTTTGACCAGAGTCATTAGAAGATTGTCCGT
Source organism: Bacteroidaceae bacterium (assembly GCA_017540585.1). Classification (GTDB taxonomy): domain Bacteria; phylum Bacteroidota; class Bacteroidia; order Bacteroidales; family Bacteroidaceae; genus Minthosoma. Next base: position 15,505 of record JAFYAT010000014.1, read on the forward strand.
CATCGCCAGATTGTTCAGAAGACTGTTCCGTTGGAGACTGGTCTTCTGCAACAGGCTGTTCAGTTGATTCGTCTGTATTCTGTGATTCTGTTGGTTCAATTGGAACTACCTCATCACCACTTTCTGGTGCTGCACCAGTTTCCTCATCGCCAACAGCAGAAAGAGAGTCGGCAGCCTCAGTCAATCTTTCTCTTGCCTCAAGCTTAGCAGCCTTGAGCGAATCGGAGAGAGCTTCCTTAGCTCTGTTGACAGAATCCTTATAGATAGAGTCGTTGACAAACTTCAATCTCTTAGCATTTGTGATTGAATCCTTGCGGAGAGAATCTGCAACGAACTTATTACGTTTCATTGTTGAAATAGAGTCATCGAGAACTCTCTGAACAGAATCATTATAGATTGAGTCAGCAACAAACTTGATACGTCTTTCCTTAGCAACGTATGATTCTGCACGTCCACGATAGTAATCCAACTCGTTCTTTATGATTTCAATCTTCTGGTCAGCATCCTTATCGTAAACAATACCTTTATTTACATAAACAGGAGGAAGAATTTCACTTGAGTCTCGAACTGCCTGCTCAATTGCTCTCTCGAGTACCATACGAGGATAAGAGTAAAGCGAGTCTGGCCAAGAGTTCAATGTCTTACGAGCATCAGCAATAATTGTCTTGACTGGCTTGATATATATAGCATAACTCTTATCAATCTGCTTCTGTTCCCACTTAGCCTGACGATCAGCAGCCAAAGAGTCAACCAAAACATGGAATGCGCTATCAGCTTCATATCTCCAGCGATACTGCTGAGAAAGAGGCATCTTTCCAAAATGATAAACCAAACCAAGACGAAGGTCAGTAACCACAGGGAATGGTATAAACTTTCCGTCCTTGTTTGCTTCCATAACATAAGAATTTGTGACATGATTAAGTGAATACTCTTGACATTTTGCAAGATATATCCATCCAGCGCTCAAGCCAAGATCCAAATCGAGACGTCCACCTCTCTGATACTCATGAAGTGTACGAATGATACCGTATGTTCCACCTATAGAAAAAACAGTTCCCTGATAACCCATATCACCGAACTTCACAGAATACTTATCGAAGCTTCCATAAATACCACGATAGAACACAATAGCAGGATGCTTTAGATAAGGATAAGAATGCTTTGGGTCTGCCTCGTTGTAAAAGTTCTTACGACGAAGAGAGAACAATTTGTCAATCCACTTTACGTGAGGGTCTGTATTACCTTCGAGAGCATGTACACCTTCGCCACGTACGAAGCGTTCACGCCAATAGTTTTTGAAATCAAAACGGATTTCATTAAGGTTAAATACTGTTGATGGTACAAAAGTATTGCTTCCTTTCCAACGTCCCATGACGTTAAGACCAACAGTCCATCTATTCCAGTTCTCTGGACGAACAGCATATTCGAAACCAATATTAGGACACTGAAGAGTCCATGTGATTGGATTTGTTCTAATAGCAATACGGTCCGCCTGCTTAGCGTAAATAACATGCATTGTATCATCCACGACCTGAGCCTTAACACAAGTCACGAAAGATGCTATAATGAAAAAGAGTGACGATAAGAATACGCGATGAACATTATGTCTACTCAAATATCCCATTCTGAATTCTTTATTATATTAAACTACTTAACTATGTTATTACAAACGTTATCCTGCAATTAGAAGCCCCTCACATTTCAATGCAAAAAAGCATGCAGAAATATGTCGTGACAATAAAAAAACGAAACCGAATGATTAGCTATCATCTCTTTCGGTTTTTAAGCACCATCACTAAATCGGATGCAAATGTAAGGATTATTTCTTAATTGGAGCACATAAAAGATGCAAAAAAAGCAATAATTGACCAACTAATCAAAAAAAAAGTTAAAGTTGAGTAAAAATAGGGTATTTAAACTACAATTCACAATTAAAAAAATGCTCCAAAACGCTTTTACATACAAAGTGTTAGTCTTATTAATTAAAAAAGAGGTATCTTTGCCACGATTTATACTAACAAAAATAAATAACAAGATGAATAAAGTATTCGGAACAATTATTGTATTGTCTGTATCACAGATGATGTTAAGCAACGCAAACGCACAGACTGGAACGGATTATCTCAATGCCTACAAGATCTCAAATTGTGCTATTCCTTTTGATGTAGAATCAGAAGGAAAGCCATTCCATATTACATGGGGTATGGATACTGCATGGGACTGGGACTTCAATGTCAATCGTGGTATTGCACACATCACTAAGGAACATCTCAAGACTGGACGTGTTAGTTTCCAGCCAATTGACATTGTTACTGATAATGGTGATGGTACTTATACTCTTTCTGACCGTCAGAAAAAAAGACTTGACGTACGTATCAATATGATCAAGACCACTGGCACGAAAGAAATCAACCTCAACTGTGACCATGAAGTTCTCTTCTATAAGGTAGATAACAGAGGTTATTGTGATAATAAGGTAGAGGACTTTACAGGCAAGAACAACTATGGTGGCAAGCCAGTTGAATGGTACAAGCTTATCAAGGCATGCGTACAGTATTGCGCAACAAAAGGACTCAAGGTGATAAGTGTTTCACCATTCAACGAGTCAGACTTCGTCAACTGGCACCAATATTATGGAGACGAGAATCAGGGAATGAAGGATTTCCTTGCCATTGCAAAGCTTATCAAGGAAGACCCATTCTTTGACGGTATTCGTGTATGTGGTGGTAACACACTCAACTGCGACCGTGCACTTCCTTGGTACAACGCACTCAAGGAGTACCTCGACGAGGGTAACACTCACCAGTTAGCAGGAAGCTTTGACACTTACGCCAACTTCTTTACTCAAGTAGTTAAAGATGGCAAGTTGGGTACAGCCGACGAGCTTCATAACGTAGGCGAGGCTATCGTAGGAGCAGAATATGGTATGACCACAGGTATCTGGTGGGGATTTGACGGACGTGCAAGAGGACAGTTCTGCAAAGACTCTAATGAAGGTGTACGTCTCGCTTATGGTGAGGACAGAGGCTCATGGACATCAGGTGCCGTTTATCGTAACGACAAATACAACGAGATTCACGCATTTTTCGGAAGTTCTGAGCGTCAAGCAAACGATGCAACATACAGCCTTGTTTCCAAGAACAAAGATGTATATTTCAACGGTTTCGGACCAACACGCGAATACATCGTTGACATGCCAGGTGGAACAGGCTATCAGAATGGTCAGATAAACGCAGAAAAACTCATAGACATCACTTATGGTGAGGATGTACCACAAGAGTACATCAATGGCACTTATCAGATTATGAGCTACTACGGTAAGGGACTTCTCTCAACAGCAGAATCCACTCCACAGAATGCTGCAACAGTAAAGACAAACGCAAGAAAGGCAAATGCAACTAATCAGCAATGGGTTGTAAAACCATGTTCTAAGACTGATGCTGATGGCGACATAGGTGGATGGTCATTGATGCTTAACAATAATGACAAGAGATTCCTCAACATTCTCAATGCAAACCTGAACACTGGTGCTACAACAATCGTTTACACACACGATGGCAAGAGATTCCTTGAGGAAAAATGGTATCTAAAGTATGCTGGCGAAGGATGCTGGTACATCATCAGCGGTCTCAGCAACAAGGCTCTAAGATGTACAAGCAAGAGAGCCAGTGCTTCAGTTTCACTTGGAGAATGTCCAACAGCAAATACAGCAGCATCAACAAGACAGCAGTATATGTGGCGCTTCATGCCAACAGATGCTCTTCCAAACAACAATGCACCTGTATGGGGCGACAAGACTGTCAATACTGTTGGCTACAACTCAAGCATTAAGGTCACTTGGACTCCTATCGAGGACGAGACTGTAACATATAATGTGCTCCGCTCTGTTGCAGGACAGAACGACTACAACACTATTGCACGTTCAATAAAGGGCGGTTCTTTCATTGACAACACTATTCTCCCAGGAACATACGACTACAAGATCGTTCCAGTTGCTTACAATGGTACAAGAGGAGAGGCTTCAGAAATCTCTTCAATCAACACTGTGGAGGGAAATGCTCTCATCGCACAGTACCAGTTTGAAGGCAACCTCAACGACAACTCAGTCAACCAGATTGGAATGGCAGTAAATGGTACACCTTCATTTTCTGAACTTATATATAAGTCTGGCGGAAAGGCACTCAACCTTTCTTCACAGACCACATTCATGACTGTATCACCATCACTCACTAACCGTGACAACATGACTATCATGATGTGGGTACGTTGGAGTGGCACTGAGTCATGGCAGCGTATCTTTGACTTCGGTAACAACACAAAAGAGTACATGTTCCTTACTCCATCCAATGGTAGCGAGATGCGTTTCGTAATGAAGAATGGTGGCGATGAGCAGATTCTCTCTACTTCTAAGTTGGCAGCAACTGCATGGAGACACGTTGCACTTACATTCAACAAGATTGGCGACAAGGAAGAAGTGACAATGTATATCAATGGTGAGAAGATTGGTAGCAAGGATTTCACTATTTTCCCAACAGAAATTGCTCCATCACTCAACTACATAGGACGAAGCATGTTTAAGAACGACCCTAACTTCAAGGGACAAATTGACGACCTCCGCTTCTACAACTACGTACTCTCACAGGACAAGATTAAAGAAGCAATGAACGAGACTAACGAAGTACGTTCAAAGGACCTCAGCGATATGTCCACTGCCATCGAGACAGTAAAGAGCACAGCCAATAAAACAGTAAGTGCCACATACTCAATTGATGGTGCCAAGACTTCTGGTCTTAAGAAGGGCATCAACATCATCAAGTTTGCTGATGGCTCTACTATCAAGATTGTAAAGTAATACGTATGGTTAGATGAGCTGTTATTAGAGAGACTATAACAAACTGAATTGCATAGTCACTTTAAGATAGCACATCTAACCATATCTTTAACCAACATAACAACATAATGAAAAAAGCACTATTCCTCTCACTCCTGTCACTCTGTACAGGCACTATGTCTGCACAGAAATACACAACGTACCTGTTCGCATTCTTCTCTAACAACTCACCAAATGGTGAACAGATAAGATATGCACTATCCGATGACGCTTTCAACTACACAAGCCTCAACGAAGGACGACCTGTAGTTGCATCCGACACGATAGCACTCAAGAAGTCAATACGCGACCCGCACATCATACGTGCCGAAGATGGTAAGACATTCTACATGGTGCTCACGGACATGCGCTCTGACGAGGGATGGCAGTCAAACGATGGTCTCATACTCATGAAGTCAACAGACCTCATCCACTGGCAGCACACAGCCATTGACTTCCCTACCCGCTTCCCAGAGATACAGGAGTTCAATGCTGACAACCTCCATGCAGTATGGGCACCACAGACAATATGGGATCCTGTAGCCAAGAAGTATATGATTTACTATAGCATCGGACGTCACGATATCGAATATCCGACAAGTGACAGACGCTTCAATCAACCATACTTCAAGCTCTACTACTCATACGCAAACGAGGACTTCACCGACATCAGCACTCCTAAGTTGCTGTTCGACTTCGGCAAGGCAAGCATTGACGGCGACATTGTGTATGACAAGGCAAACAAGGAATATGTACTTTTCTTCAAAGACGAGGGTCGTTCCGTAATCAATCCTCTCGGACCAAACGGTGGTTGGAGAACACGTCAAGGTATCATGCGAGCAACGAGCAAATCTGTTACTGGTCCTTACATCACCGAGTGGCGACATCTCCAGAAACCAGGACAGTTCCCTGTCGAAGGCTCAAGCGTCTTTCCACTCATCGGCTCAGACGAGTTCATCCTCATGTACGATTGCTATGCCAATGGTCACTACCAGTTCTGCAAGGGCAATCTGAAGGATTTTACCTACGTCAAGGACACTCCTACGAGAGGCACATTCACACCTCGTCATGGTTCTGTCATCCACATCACAGATGCAGAGTGCAAGCGTCTTGAAGCATGGTCAAACCTTTCAATTGCAGTAAACAACGCAAAGAGTGCAAAGACAGAAAACATCTCTGAGCAGGAACTTACCAAGCGCAACTCCGCTATAGAGATGGCAGAAAAGACACTTGCAACAAAGTCAGATGCAAAGTCATTTGATACAGCAAGAAAGAAACTTGAAAAACTGGTCACAGTAAAATAGTTTTAAGAAACATACATAAGCAAACTTATCATAAAGTAAAAATGGCTGACGCTCCGTCAATAATATTCTGACGGAACGTCAGTTTTTTGTTGGCGTATCGTGAACATTTTTATGTTTCATCGTGAATAATTTTTTCGACATCTACCAACAAAAATCTTTTTTATCAGCATGAATTCTTCGTACCACGCCGTGGTACAGTCATATCACGCCGTGGTACAACCATACCACGGCGCGGTACGACTATACCACACCAGTATTTCAAAAATTGATGGTGATGAGTGAGAGAATTATTGGGCGTGAATGAAAGTTATTATCACGATAAACAAATTGTTTTATCGCGATGAAAAAATTGTTTTATTGCGATAAACGAAAATTTTAATTATAACGACAAACTGCTAACTATCGTTCAAATGCCGTTTAACAACCATTTAACAGGTGTTAAACAATCATTAAACAGCAGTTGAACAGGTATAAAATGATAAGTAGGTGTGCATAATTATTTTTACAATCCTTGCACCGCCTACTGCGCATCTTCAACGCCTAAAAACAATCGAGTAGGAGTCACTACACTCATTTATTTTATGCGCTGAACCTACATCATTAATCAATACAATCATTA
>JAFYAT010000015.1 GCA_017540585.1 Bacteroidaceae bacterium
CATATTAAAAAAACAGTCAAGAAACAGAACAAAAACAAGAAAAAACATGTTTTTTTTGATTTTATTTGGTTTTTACCATGTTTTTTTAACTGGCCGCACTGCGGCAAAAAACAACATACAGTTTCAACCGTACAGGTCGTTTAATTTCCCATAGTGCTGAATAGCCGCCCCCTTTGGGGGTCGGGGGGCATGGGATATAGAATAACAAATATGAGACGAATAAATACACTTATCACGATAATGGTTCTGACCTGCGCATTGGCAGTGACGAACACTTACGCACAGGTTCGTGGTACAAACATTACCGTTACGGTAACGCCTGACCACAAGGACTGGAACTACAAGGTGGGCGAGAAGATTGAGTATGACGTGTGTGTGCTCAAGTCAAGCACTCTGCTTGACAATGCCAGCATCTCATACGAGATGGGACCGGAGATGTACCCAGAGGTTAAGAAGGACATGACACTCAAGACAGGAAACACAAGGATTGTGGGCAAGATGAGTAAGCCTGGTTTTTATAAGCTGAAGGTTACGGCTCATGTGGGTGGCAAGGATTACGAGAACTGGTGTACTGTAGCCGTATCTCCGGAGAAGATTGTGCCAAGCACACAATGTCCGAAGGACTTTGATGAGTTCTGGACAAAGACGGCAGAGCAGGCAAGGTGGACAAGTCTTGAACCTACGTTCGAGCTTCTTCCTCTCAAGAGTACACCTGCTGTAAACACATATCAGGTAAGTTTCCAGAATGACCAGTGGGGACGCAGGATATACGGTATTCTCAACGTACCTACAAAGCCGGGCAAGTATCCTGCACTTCTCCGTGTTCCTGGAGCTGGAGCACGCCCATACAATGGCGACAGTTGGTTTGCAAGCAATGGCGCGATACTTCTGGAGATAGGTATTCATGGTGTTCCTGTCATTTATGAGCGCGACTACTATGAACGACTGATGCAGACAGCAGTCAACGAATACTGGTGGTACGGAACGAATGACAAGAACAAGAGCTACTACAAGAAGGTCATCACTGGCTGCCTCCGTGCAATCGACCTCATAGCAACGCTTGACAGCCTCAACCCTTCGCTCGGTGTGGGATGGGACGGCAAGAACCTTGGCGTTACGGGTTCAAGTCAGGGAGGATTCCTCACTCTCGTATGTACGGCTCTCGACAAGCGCGTGAGCTGTTATGGTGCAGTACATGCTGCCCTTTGCGACCATGAGTCTTCGCTCAAGAAGGTTGCGTGCGGATGGCCTCATTACTACTATAATGTAGCCAATCCTGACCCACGTGACATAGAGAATATGCGCTACTACGACGGTGTGAACTTTGCACGCAGGATTACCGTCCCAGGCTATTTCTCCTTCGGATATAATGATGACGTGGTGCCGCCAACATCATCTTACGGCACATATAATATAGTGACAGCAGAAAAGACTCTCTCCGTATATCCCCAGACAGCCCACTTCTGGTATCAGGAGCAATGGGACGAATGGCAGGGATGGTTATTAAAACATTTAGGTATAAAATAATTATAGTTTAACTTGTAGTTAAATTGTAGTTAAAATGGAGTTATATAGGAAGTTAAAAAGACGTTTGATTGTTCGCTATTTTCGTTTATCCAAAACGGACATTCGTCTTTTTTACTCCACTTTAACTACTCTTTAACTCCTTTTTAACTTCTTGCAAGTAAAGCGTAAGCTGAACTTGCGAAACTTAAATAAAATAATTGAGCTACACAAAGAATATGGACAACAAGACTTACGGTTACTTTGATGACGAAAACAGAGAGTACGTCATCACCGACCCTGCTACGCCTTTTCCATGGATCAACTACCTTGGAAATGAGGATTTCTTTGGATTGATATCCAACACGGCTGGTGGATACGATTTCTACAAGGATGCCAAGTTCCGACGCATAACGCGTTACAGGTACAATGGTGTGCCTATGGACAATGGCGGTCGCTATTTCTATATAAATGACAATGGTACTGTGTGGAATCCAGGATGGAAACCTTGCAAGACTCCGCTCGACAAGTATGAGTGCCGTCATGGCATGAACTACACACGCATTACGGCTGCAAAGAACGGCATAGAGGCAAGCGTCCTCTTCTTTGTTCCTCTTCACACATGGGCAGAGGTGCAGAAGGTGACACTCAGGAACACGACCAGCGAGGTGAAGAAGATAAAGCTCTTCTCCTTTGCCGAGTGGTGTCTGTGGAATGCAGCTACGGACATGGAGAACTTCCAGCGCAACTGGTCAACAGGCGAGGTGGAGATTGACGGCAGCGTCATCTACCACAAGACGGAATACAAGGAACGTCGCAACCACTACGCATATTACTCAGTAAATGTTCCTATACAGGGATATGACACCGACCGCGAGAGTTTCATCGGTCTGTACAATGAGTTTGCCGACCCACAGTGTGTGATGGCTGGCAAGCCTGCCAACTCACTTGCTCACGGATGGTCACCCGTTGCCTCACATTATATAGAGGTAGAACTGAAGCCTGGCGAAAGCAATGACTTCATCTTTCTTCTCGGTTATGTAGAGAATGAGCAGGACGAAAAGTTCTCAAAGGAAGACATCATACGTAAGGCAAAGGGCGAACTTATCTCATCACAAGCAAGCGACGTAACCCTTGTCAACAAAAAGAAAGCACTTGAAACAATACAACGCTTCTCTACCGTAGAAGCCGTGGACAAGGCTTTCGATGAGTTGCACAAGATGTGGAACGAGTTGCTTGACAAGTACATAGTCAAGAGTGATGATGAGCGTCTCAACCGTATGGTCAACATCTGGAACCAGTACCAGTGTATGATAACGTTCAACTTCTCACGCTCGGCTTCATTCTTCGAGAGCGGCATAGGTCGTGGCATGGGCTTCCGCGATTCCAATCAGGACCTTGTGGGATTCGTGCATCAGGTGTCAAGCCGTGCACGTGAGCGCATCATAGACATTGCTTCCACCCAGTTCCCTGACGGCGGATGCTATCATCAGTACCAGCCTCTCACCAAGCGTGGCAACAACGACATAGGCGGTGGATTCAACGATGACCCTATGTGGCTCATCTTCGGTACTGTTGCCTATATAAAGGAGACGGGCGACCTGTCCATACTTGACGAGATGGTGCCTTGGGACAATCAACCGGGTACGGAGGTGACGCTCTTTGAACATCTCAAGATTTCATTCAACCATGTCGTCGAGAACCTCGGTCCTCATGCGCTTCCACTCATCGGACGTGCCGACTGGAACGACTGTCTCAACCTCAACTGTTTCTCTTGGGATCCTAACGAGAGTTTCCAGACAACGGAGAACAAGACAGAAGGTTCAAAGGCAGAGTCGCTGATGATTGCAGGACTCTTCGTGCTCTGCGGTCGTGACTACGTGGCACTCTGTGAGCACATAGGCAAGGAGGAAGAGGCGGAGCGTTGCAAGGCTCACATAAACAATATGATTGCTGCCGTGAAGAAGGACGGCTGGGACGGCGAATGGTATCTTCGTGCCTACGACTTCTACGGCAATAAGATTGGCTCAAAGGAGAATGAGGAAGGCAAGATATTCATCGAGTCACAGGGATTCTGTACCATGGCTGGCATCGGTCTTGAGGACGGCATGGTGGATAAGGCTCTTGACTCATGCAAGAAGTACCTCGACTGTGAACACGGTATGGTACTCAATCATCCTGCATACACGACCTATCACGTCGAGATGGGCGAGATAAGTTCATACCCTGCTGGCTACAAGGAGAATGCAGGTATCTTCTGCCACAACAATCCTTGGGTCATCATCGGTGAGACCGTGGCAGGACGTGGTAATGACGCATGGGAGCACTACACCAAGATATGTCCAGCATGGATAAAGGACCAGACCCTCCACAAGGTTGAGCCATACGTCTATTCGCAGATGGTGGCAGGTAAGGATGCTGCAAAACCTGGTGAGGGCAAGAACTCATGGCTCACGGGTACAGCTGCATGGAACTGGTATGCGATAACACAGTTCATACTTGGTATCAAGCCAACATTTGACGGTATAGAGATTGACCCTTGCATCCCATCTGACATGAAGGAGTACAGCGTCAAGCGCATCCTCCGTGGTGCTGAGTTTGACATCCACGTGTCTAATCCCAACGGAGCACAGAAGGGTGTCAAGAGCATTACCGTTGACGGCAAAGAGATACAAGGCAATATCATTCGATTCACAACAGGCAAGCATAAGGTGGAGGTGAGGATGTAATTGTTTATGAAACATACTATTATATTAACATCATTTCTTCTTTGCTTCCTCACATTGAGTGCAGCACAGAAGACGCCAGCGGAGAAGCTTATTGCAAGGCTTCAGAAGCTACATCAGAAAGGATACATGTACGGACATCAGGATGATCCTTTCTATGGAATAACATGGGAATGGGACACCGACCGTAGCGACACCAAGGAACTGGTGGGCGACTACCCTGCTGTCATGGGCTTCGACCTCGGTGGTATAGAGATGGGTGACGAGAAGAATCTCGACAGCGTACCTTTCAACCGCATACGTGAGGAGATAATCAGCCACTACTATCGTGGAGGTATCATCACCATATCATGGCATCCTCGCAATCCACTCACGGGTACTACCGCATGGATTGAGAAGGACATAGAGAGATATGACAATGCTGTCAATGCACTCCGTGCCATCAATCATGAACGACTGGTGAAGCAGATTGTCAACCCTAAGCATACAGTCAGGTCTGTACTCACGGGTGGTAGTCAGCACGCCAAGTTCACGGAATGGATGAACCGTGTGACTATGTTTCTCAAGTCACTCACGGACAATAAGGGCAATCCTATCCCAGTCATCTTCCGACCATGGCACGAGAACAACGGTTCATGGTTCTGGTGGGGACAAAACAACTGTACAGATGACGAGTTCCAAACTCTCTGGAACATGCTCCAGGACTATGTCAACAAGCAACTGCCTACGAGCATCGTATGGAGCTACTCACCAAACCTTGACGGAATGTGGACAGAGACACGCTTTCTCAAACGTTATCCTGGCGACAGCCGTGTCGATTTGATTGGTCTCGATGCCTATCAATGGGGTACGGAAGCAGATTTCAAGGCTGGAGTGACTGCCGACTTGAAATTTATTAGTACATTTGCATCACAGCATTGCAAACTCATTGCCATGACTGAGTGCGGCTACCAGAACTCGCCCGATGCCACATGGTGGACAAGGGTATTCAAGCCGCTCATCGAGAACTATCCAGTATGCTATTTCCTTCCTTGGCGCAACTACAAGAAGGAACACTTCGGAGCAAGCAAGGATGCCAAGACAGCCGAAGACTTCAAGGCATGGGCAAAGAACAAGCGTCTGTTGCTACTCAATGATATAAAATAGACTAACCTCTAATTACTAATTACTCATTATCAAAACTATGACATTCAAAGAAATGGTTTCCGCCGTTCGTACTCGTCATGAGGCACTTCTCTCACGCAAAAACATACCAGAAGAGGGAGGCAACGGCATATATACAAGATACAAATATCCTATCGTTACGGCAGAGCACACACCACTGGAGTGGCGATATGACTTCAACGAGCAGGACAACCCATACTTCATGCAACGCATCATGATGAACGCCACCCTCAATAGTGGTGCTATCAAGTGGAACGGCAAGTATGTGCTCGTGGTGCGTGTGGAAGGTGCTGACCGCAAGAGCTTCTTTGCGGTGGCAGAGTCGCCTAACGGTATTGACAATTTCCGTTTCTGGGACGAGCCTATCACCATGCCAGAGGATGAGATACCTGGTACTAACGTCTATGACATGCGTCTTACCAAGCACGAGGATGGTTGGATATACGGACTCTTCTGCGTGGAACGTCACGACGACTCCATGCCTAACGACCTCAGTGCCGCTACTGCCACTTGTGGCATTGCCCGCACAAGAGACCTCGTTAATTGGCAACGCCTCCCAGACCTCAAGGCACAATGTCAGCAACGCAACGTGGTGCTTCACCCAGAGTTTGTCAATGGCAAGTATGCCCTCTACACACGTCCACAGGACGGCTTCATCGATGCTGGTTCAGGCGGTGGCATAGGATGGGCACTCATCGATGACATTACACACGCTGAAGTAAAGGAAGAGGCTATCATCAACGCACGTCACTATCACACCATCATGGAAGTGAAGAACGGCGAGGGTCCTCACCCGATAAAGACACCAGAGGGCTGGCTTCATCTTGCCCACGGAGTACGTGGTTGTGCTTCGGGCTTGCGATATGTTCTCTATATGTACATGACCGCACTTGACGACCCTACCAAGGTCATTGCACAACCAGGTGGCTACTTTCTCGTACCACAGGGAGAGGAATACATAGGCGACGTAATGAACGTCACATTTGCCAACGGATGGATTGCCGACGGATGCGACGATGCTCCACACGGCGGTGCCATGCACTCCATGGACGACAAGGTATATATCTACTATGCCTCTTCCGACACTCGCATGCACGTGGCAACATCTACCGTGGCACGCCTCGTTGACTACTGCCTCCACACGCCTGCCGATGGATTCACCACTGGTGCAAGCGTGGAGAACATCAAGGCATTGATAAGGAAAAACAAAAAATAGAAATATTTCTCCTATAGTAAAGAGGAGTAAATAGAAGTAAAAGGAGCAAGTTGAAAACTTGCGAAACTTTTAATTTTTAATTTTTAACTTTTAACTCTGAAAGTTATGGCAACCTTAAAAGAAAAAATCGGTTATGCACTCGGTGATGCTGCCTCAGGCGGTATCACATGGAAGATTATGTCAATAGCTTTTCCATTCTTCTTTACAAATGTATTCGGACTATCGCTTGCCGACACAGCAGCACTCATGCTCATAGCACGTATGTTTGATGTCGTCACCGACCCAATCATGGGTAGTCTTGCCGACCGTACACAGTCTCGCTGGGGCACATACCGCCCTTGGCTCATCTTCGGCTCAGTACCGTTCGGCATCATCTTTGCACTCCTGCTCTTCACACCCGAACTGGGTGAGACAGGCAAGCGCATCTATGCCTACAGTCTCTACCTCATGATGATGGCAATATATACTGCCGTCAACGTGCCTTACGGCTCACTCCTCGGCGTGATGACGGAGGACGACAACGAGAAAAACGAGTTCTCCTCCTATCGTATGGTAGGAGCATACGCCATGGGATTCGTCACTCTCTATTCGTTCCCTTATCTCCAGAAGATGATAGGCGGAACGGATGCACACCAGTATGCAGTACTCGGAGCAGGCTTCGGACTTCTTGCAGCACTCATGACACTTGCTTGCGGACTCCTCACAAAGGAACGTGTCAAGCAGGTGCGTGCCGAGAGTTTCTCGTTCAAGCAGTTCGGCAACCTCTTCAAGAACAAGCCGTGGATATTCCTTACACTCATAGGAATATGCACCAACTTCTTCAACGGCTTCCGCTATGCCGTGGCAAGCTACATGGTAACATACTGCCTCGGTGGCGATGTCACCATCGGTAGCCTCATCATCAACTATACAGTCTTCATGGCATTCGGCGAGGTGACATGTATGATATTCGGTGGTCTCTCACCTAAGTTCACCAAGTGGGTAGGTTCAAAGCGCAAGGCATTCATCTGGTCTTCCGCCATCTGCCTTGTACTCTCTCTCACATTCTTCTTCGTACCGATGAGTCCAGACTACATCTGGGTGATGGTCGCTCTCGTCATACTTACCTCCGTAGGCGTGGGCTTCTATTCCCCATTGCTATGGTCAATGTATGCCGACGTGGCTGACTATGCAACAGAGAAGGACGGTACATCATCCACAGGACTCATATTCTCCTCTGGAACGATGTCACAGAAACTTGGTGGTGCCGTGTCTGGCTCACTCATTGCCATCCTCCTCAAGCTCGCTGGTGCAACGATGGACGAGAACAACACACTTGACGTTGCCTCTATTGACGATAATGTCAAGTCGATGATATGGGCTATCTTCTCTATCTTCCCAGCCATCATTGCCTTAATCATGGGCTATCTGGCGTATCTGTATCCGATAAAGAAATAAGGCAAGCCCCAGGACTCAAGGCCCCACCCCAGCCCTCCCGTGGGGAGGGAGCGGAAGGCACTCATCGATGCTTTGCCGTGCACGACAAAGCAAAATCTTAATTCATAATTCATAATTTTCCCGATGGAAGAAAGAATCGCAATAATGAAACAGGAGATGGAGGATGTTCTTCACAATAACATCCTCCGCTTCTGGCTTGACAAGATGCAGGACATGGAGCATGGCGGCTTCTATGGACAGATGGCGGGCGACGGCACACTCGTCAAGACTGCCAACAAGGGCGGCATACTCAATGCCCGCATACTGTGGTCATTCTCTGCAGCCTATCGTGTGACACATCGCAAGGAATATCTCGATGCTGCCACACGTGCAAAGGACTATATCCTCCAGTATTTCGTTGACAAGGAATACGGAGGCACATATTGGGAACTCGACTACATGGGCAATCCCGTCGATACCAAGAAACAGTTCTATGCACTCGGTTTCATGCTCTACGGATTGAGCGAGTATGTGCGTGTAACCAACAATGAGGAAGTTCTCCAACAAGCTATCGATCTCTACCATTGCATTGAGGAGCGCTCTCTTGACAAGCAATACAACGGCTACATAGAAGCACAGACACGTACATGGCAACCTATTGCCGATATGCGTCTCTCCGAACTTGATGCCAACTATCCCAAGTCACAGAACACACATCTGCACATCATTGAGCCATACACCAACCTCTATCGTTGTCTCAAGGAGATTGACCATAAGGACACAGCACTCATGCGTTCGGTAGAAGCATCACTACGCAACCTTATCAGCATCTTTACGGACAAGATACTCAATCCAGAGACTCATCACCTCGACCTCTTCTTTGAGAACGACTGGACACGTGGTGCTGGTCATCTTGAGAGTTACGGTCACGATATCGAGTGTTCATGGCTCATACATGAGGCTGCACTCGTACTTGGCGATAAGGCTGTGCTCTTTAAGGTTGAACCTATTGTACAACTCATAGCCAAGGCAAGTGAGAAGGGTCTCAATCCTGACGGTTCAATGATTCATGAAGCAAATCTTGACACAGGTACAAAGGATGACAACCTCCATTGGTGGGTACAGGCAGAGAATGTCGTTGGCTGGTACAATATCTATCAGCATTTCGGCGATGAGTCCGCACTCGACAAGTCCCTCCATTGCTGGCAGTACATCAAGGACAATCTCATTGACTACGAACATGGTGAGTGGTACTGGAGCCGCGATGCCAAAGGTAGCCTAAACACCACCGACGACCATGCAGGCTTCTGGAAATGTCCATACCACAACAGCCGCATGTGTCTTGAGATTATGGAGAGGAGATAGACCCACCAGGACCCACCCCAGCCCTCCCTATAGGGAGGGAGTAAGTTACCATTCCATTGGGGAGAGCAGGGTAAAATAGCGAACAGAGTAAAATATATTTTTCACTCTTCACTTTTCACTTGTGCGATAGGCTATCCATTCCTAATTACTCATTCCTAATTACTCATTAAAAAGAGATGAAACCTTACAAATTTCAACCATATCTAAAGACCACACTGTGGGGTGGCTATCAGATAGCCCCCTTCAAGGGTATCTACACGGCTCAGCCTAATATAGGTGAGAGCTGGGAGATAAGTGGCGTACCAGGACATGAGAGCGTTGCCATAGACCGCGGACTCATTGATGATGTTGACGTGGGACTCACTCTCACCCAACTCATCGACAAGTACAAGGGACTGCTCATAGGCGACAAGGTTTACAAGACCTACGGCAACAAGTTCCCTATCCTCGTCAAGCTTATCGACTCACGTCAGGACCTCTCCGTACAGGTGCATCCTGACGACAAACTTGCCATGGAACGTCACGGATGCGCAGGTAAGACCGAGATGTGGTACGTCATCAAGGCTGACATAGGAGCAAAGATATATAGCGGACTTCGCAAGTCCATCACACCCGATGACTACGAGCGACTCGTAAGCGAGAACGAAGACGAAAGACCCGACGGCAGCGAGAATCCGATGGCTTCGGTCATAGCCACCCATGAGAGCCATGACGGCGACCTTTACTTCATTCCTGCGGGACGGCTTCATGCCATCGGTGCAGGCAATTTCCTTGCCGAGATACAGCAGACAAGCGATATAACATACCGTGTGTATGACTTCGGAAGGAAGGATGCACACGGCAAACCTCGTGAACTGCACGTAGAACAGGCAAAGGATGCCATCGACTATCAGGTATGGCCAGAGTATCGCACAAGCTACGACTCCACCAAGCCAACCTCACAGCTTATCAACTGTCCTTACTTTGTCGTCCATCGTGTAGTGGTACAGGTAGCGGCACAGATTGACTTCAAGTGTGACTCCTTCGTCGTCGTCATGTGTCTGTGGGGCGAAGCCAACATCAACGGCATCAGCATCCGCCAAGGCGAGACGGTACTCGTCCCAGCATCCGAGAACATACTCTACATCTTCGGCAACGCCACCTTCCTCACCGCAACGATGTAAAGCCAACAAGTTGGAGTGAAGATTGATAAATATATTTTACTCTGCTCGCTGAAACACAGAGAACACGGAGGAGACAGAGAAAGCAGAGTCCCCAGAGAGGGTTATTTTTTGAAAACACGAATTACCGCGAATTTGCCATAAATTGTCATGAATTTAAACACTAAACTTTAGCTCGGCGTATCCAATTATCATTAATCATGATTTCGACATCGAAATCTATTTGTGATAATTAAATTGTTAAAAAAATATTCATGATTATTCGTGGTCAATTACATGATAATTCGTGCAAAAAAAATGGTTTGAACAACTTAGAGTGCTCTCTGTGTTGAGCCTATCTTCCGCGAGAACTAAAAAACTCAAGAACTCAAATAATTGCAACTCTATGAATCATGAATTGAAATCAGCATTTTTCTCTTTCCTTGCCGCCATGTCACTCACGGCTGCGGCTGAAAAGGTGGAGATACACACCCCAGCCAACAGCCTCGTCGTTGACCTCTGGAAAGACGGCGAGCCTAAGTTCGTCTATTACGGTTCAAGGCTCTCTGCCCAGGATCTCAAGTCACTTCCTGATCCTACAAGGGAGAACTGGTCGCACCTCGACCTCTATCCTGCTTATGGTGCCAACCATACACAGAGTGAGGTGGCACTTGCCATGACTCATGCCGACGGCAATATGTCCACAAGCCTCCTCGTGCAGGATTTCGACATCAAGGAGGTGAGCGACAAGGCTCCTAACGGCAACGACCGCAAGGGCACACTCCTTACCATCACACTCAAGGACCCCGTCTATCCGACCACCGTTCATCTCTACTACCTTGCCTACAAGGACGTGGATATGATAGAATGTTGGAGCGACATCAACAATGCCGAGAAGAAGGATGTGCTCCTCACTCAGTTCTACTCAACATGTATGCCTATACGTCGTGGCAATGTGTGGGCAAGCCATTTCCATGGTTCGTGGGCAGCCGAAGGACAACTCACCGAGGAAAAGCTGAACAACGGTATGCTTGTAGTCAAGAACAAGGACGGAGTGCGCAATGCCACAAGCGACCGCTCCGAGGTCATGTTCTCGCTTGACGGCAAGGGACAGCAGAACTGCGGTGATGTCATCGGTACAGCCGTACTCTATTCGGGCAACTACCGTGTGGCAATAGACACCGACGACTCAGAGTATCACTACTACTTTGCTGGTATCAATCCCGACAACTCGTCATACCGTCTGCGCAAGGGCGAGACATTCACAACGCCACACGTGGCTTACACATTCTCACGTGAGGGACTCTCAGGAGCATCTCGCAATTTCCACCGTTGGGGACGTAACTATCAGTTGCGACATGGCGACAAGCCACGCGACATACTCCTCAACTCATGGGAAGGCGTATATTTTGACATCAACCAGAAAGGTATGGACCAGATGATGGCAGACATAGCATCAATGGGTGGCGAACTCTTCGTGATGGATGACGGATGGTTTGGCGACAAGTATCCACGCAAGAACGACACATCCTCTCTTGGCGACTGGACGGTTGACCGTACTAAACTGCCCGACGGCATCGAAGGACTACTCCGTGATGCCAAGAAGAACAAGGTCAAGTTCGGTATATGGATTGAGCCTGAGATGGCTAACACCAAGAGCGAACTGTACGAAAAGCATCCCGACTGGATTATCAAGGCACCACAGCGTGAGCCAATACTCGGACGTGGTGGCTCACAGGTCGTTCTCGACCTCTCCAATCCAAAGGTGCAGGACTTCGTGTTCAGCATCGTGGACGACCTCCTCACCAAGTATCCAGACATAGCATACCTCAAGTGGGATGCCAATGCACCAGTCATGAACCACGGTTCGCAGTACCTCACCATGGCAAACCAGTCACACCTGTATATCGAGTACCACCGAGGTTTACAGAAAGTGTGCGAACGCATTCGTGCCAAGTATGCCGATGTAGTCATTCAGGCATGTGCCAGCGGAGGCGGAAGAGCGACATACGGACTCCTGCCATACTTCGACGAGTTCTGGGTAAGTGACGACACCGATGCCCTCCAGCGTATCTATATGCAATGGGGAACAAGCTATTTCTTCCCAGCAATAGCCATGGCAAGCCATATATCTGCCACACCTAACCACCAGACATTCCGCACCATACCACTCAAGTTCCGTTGCGACGTAGCCATGAGCGGACGTCTCGGAATGGAGATACAGCCAAAGAACATGACCAACGAGGAGAAAGCACTCTGTCGCAAGGCTATCGCCGACTACAAGAGTGTACGTCACATCGTTCAGTTCGGCGACATCTACCGACTCCATTCACCATACGAGGGCGACAACCTTGCATCCCTCATGTACGTGACGGAGAACAAGCAAGAAGCTGTCTTCTACTGGTACAAACTGGAGACCTTCTGCAACCAGCACCTTCCACGCATCAAGATGGCAGGACTCGACCCAGACCGTCTCTATACCGTACATGAACTCAACCGTATCGACAATCGTCCACTCGACTGTGAGGGCAAGACCTTCACAGGTGCCTACCTCATGCAGAACGGCATAGACCTTCCATTCAAGCACAATGTGGATTACCACAAACAGAATGACTGGGCAAGCCGTGTGATATGGCTGAAAGCCGTGGATTAAACCACATCGTTCTTCAGTGGTAAACAAAAACAATCCTATATGAATAATGAAAGGGTGGTGACTGATTCGTCACCACCCTTTCATTGTCCCATCAGCACACTATCGTAACTTGAATACACATTTCTAAGCATTCGTCCAGAAAAATGTAATGTTTATGCAATTATTCGTCCAAAAGAATGTAAACACAGTAGAAAATGTACTGTTTATCACATTGTTACTCGTAGATTGTTGATAACATGCCCAATTTGCGTATTCCCTACGTATATTTTCGTTACATTTTTTGATACATCTTAAAATAAGTTATGTATATTAATACACGCTAAATGGGGATGTGTCAAAATAGGCACATCTTCTTGTCTTTCATCTAATATATGGCTTAACAGCATCAATACTCCAAGCATAATTTAGATTTGCTTGGGAACCATCGGCAAACGAACCAGAAGTAATACCAACAACTTCACCATACTCATTAATTAATGCGCCGCCACTACTTCCATGATCTATAAGTACACTTATTTGCATCAAATTGTCTGCACGCCACTGAGATATCTCTCCAGATGAAAATGTATTTTCCAATCCACGTGGACTTCCAATTGCATACACCTTTTCTCCAACTCTTGGTTTATCTTTAGCAATAGGTATAAAGTTTGTATTATCACAATCAACTCGGAATAATATAAAATCTTCCTCCTCACTTTTTGCTAATACCTCAATAACCTTATAAAAAGAGTCACCATCTACGAGTTTTATTTGTTCAAGACCAATACCAGTACCCTTAAATACATGATAATTACTCACAGCAAGGCCTTCATTATTAATGAAAAAACCAGAACCTTGATACGTATTTGTTCCATCAGTAGTGAAGACCATAAAAACAGCACTTCCATAACGATCAAATATTTGTGTACCATCCAATTTTACATCTGATCGTTTGTTGTTTACGCTTATATTGGCAGAAACTCTTGAAGAATTTCTGCCAGAGTTCTTTGCCATTGTTGTACCTGGACGTTCTTTGTCTTTACTATGTCCTGACTTATGGGCACATGAAATAACAAGCAACGAACATAAACATATAACAATCCCTATTTTTCTTCTATTCTGCATCTTCAATTATATTCTTAGGAATAATATGTATCACAAATCTTTGATTTAATTTCTCATTTTTGCCTCTTTCACGCATTAGCATTGAATCCAACTGCATAAAACGTTCTGTTCCTTCACCATTTGTATATCCGAAATTGTATCTACCATCTCCACTTCCGGCTATCTGAATCTCGCAGTTTTCTCCAAAATCAATTTTACAGATGTCCTTCCAAAACTTCATCAAAGTAAGAGCACGCTGAAAACTCCAATCATAATTTGCATCAGTTTGTCTAACGGAATTACGAGAAGCCTGTCCCTCGATAATCAACAAATACTGATTATTTTTATTCCTATTCAAAAAATTCATAATTTCCTTTCCTGCATGTGTTAGACTATCAGTATTTGCCTGCATATCTTCAAGACTGTATTTTGTTGCATTAAAAAAACAACTAACATGGAGGACATATTTCTTGTATATGTTTTTATATTCAAAATATCCACTCTTCCCAAGTTCCTTTGTAGATGCTTCTACCTTTTTTATTTCTTCAAGCTGTGCCTCAGTCGCTTCCATACGTTTATGCAACAAAACAATAACAAGCACAAAAAGAGTTAGCATAATGAAGAAAAGACTTGTCATCAAATCAGAATAACTTGTCCAGAAAAAAGATTCCTTTTTCTCCGCCATAGTATTTCCTTATTACGTTATTTACGGATGTTTTTTGTACTATCTTTTAAGACAACACTTGTACTATCATTTGTAATCACAGAACTTTTTGTAGTATCATTAGCATCATTTACATCCTTTGTCGCATAATTCGTTGGCATGTTGTTTGACGAGAAACAAATATTGTAAACAGTATTCGAAATACATGCCATGGCAATCGTAATTACAGAAACAACTATTGTCCATTTCATCCATTCTGGCATAACTTGCACTTCCACCGTCGAAGAGTGTTCCCTAAAATTATTGTTGCGAGCCATTTCTCTTGCCGTACGTGTCATAGTGTTTTCCACACGAGAAGCCACATCATTATTAGAACTTTTTATACCTTCAATTAATTTTTCCAATTTTGCAGGAATACCGGATATTTCTGCTAATTGTTTTTCCAGCATAGGGATTTGACTCAACTGTGCTCCAAACTGCGAACGTAGTTCATTATTTAACATTATAAAGGAATCACGTTCTTCCGCAACAATATTCTTAAACTCTGTAGCCTGTTGAACAAGAGCAGAGTTCAGATCTCCAATATTTGAACTTGCTGTTTCCTTCAATGTTCGTAATGCATCTCTCAACTCAACATCAACATTTGCAGATGTCTTTGCAATTTCTGCTTTATGACGCATAAAATATTGCTGAATCTCTTCCAAAACGTGTAAACGATTTGATTCCCTTTCGAATTGAGATGTAAATGTATGAATAGCATCAGTATAGCCATGAATATCGTCCAAATACTGATTAAACAGTTCCAATTTGTCGGTGCATTCTTTTAATTCCTCCAAAACACGAACATTAGCCTTTGCCATTTTCATGACATCCATATCATGAACGGCTTTAATAATGTCACCTTGTATGCGATATGACTCATTAACCTCGCATAATGCACTACGAAGGGAAGATGTATTCTCTGAGAAAGTATTATTGAACTTGTTAAGATTCTTTACCAAATTGTTGAGAGCATCAGATGTGTCCGATGGTAATTCTGGCAACAACGTTGCTTGAAGCCATGCAAGAAAAGTGTTTTTACCAGATTCACCTTGTAGCTTAAATCTCTTAAAAAGCAAAGAACCAATTGTCGTAAGCAAAATACCTATAATACTTGCAACCATTGCCCATGCTACACCTGACAACAAATCATTAACACCTTCAGCTGCCATTCCAAAATTTCCAGAACCTGATGACAGAAGAGCTGTTATACTTCCTGTAGAAAGAAGCGAACCTAATCCTACTATCACACCTGCCATTGTACCAGCTAAGCCACAATACAATGGTGTCGGAGTAAGTGTATTTATATCATTCTCGACTGAATCGCAATGACGATCTACGGCATCTTTCAACAGAGAGAAATCAATAACAGATCCGGAGTTATTTTTGAGATATTTGTTAATGGAGTCTTTTATTGAGGCAAAAACCTTATTGCCACGACCAGAAATACCAGAAACCAAATTGGTTTCTGGATTATATACGATGCCCCATGTTTTATCTTCCTTAAATATTTCCTTGTAATCAATCATTCGAGCCACATTCTTCACAAAGAAATATATTTGAAACACTACGACAGCAATAACTATTATAATTGGTATTTCTTCCATCTTACTTGTTCAATTTTAGCATCAATGGTTTTGTAACAATCCATGTTTCACTATCACACTTTTCACATTCACCATATTCCTCGACTGTAAAGTTAGATGCTTCGTTTATTGAAACTCCGCTATATTTCACTTTTGTTTGCCAATCATTTTTTGATTGTATTTTGTCCAACGATATAATTTCAAATTTACCTTTTGTTGGACTTAAAAATGTAATTTTGAAAGCACATCCTTCTTGATTAGAGTCGTAAATGTGTGTAAAATATTTGTCAGAATCAACTTTTGCATAACCAACTTTATTCTCAACAATGTTAGTTGACACAGTATTTCTGTGATTATTAACTCCAGAATCTTTTCTACATAATTCTCTCAATTTTCTTTCTACTTCATCCATCTTGCCTTCCAAATTTCTTAAACGCATTTCTCCTTGTTGAGGAGCGTAATTGTTTTGATTAGATGAATTCTTATTTTGTAAAGAATACAAATGATTTACTTTTCCAGAAAGTTCATGTATTCTTCCTTCGTTTATAGAATCATTCAAACGCTTTTCGGCAATATCACGAATGCGACCTTCCCTACACATAATAAGTGTCAAAGCGATGGCAATAAATGACAAAAGCATTGTAAATATGGTCATATATTGCCATGCCATTTTGGGCTTCTCCAGTCCATCTATTTTATCCTTTAATTCCGCATTATCTTTGTTTGCAGAATTCAGTTCCGCTGTTAACGTATCAACTTTATTCACCAGTTCCATCATCAGGCTATCCTGTGCAACAATCTTCTGTTTTACAGAATCTGGAAGCTCGATAATTGTTGTGACCTCTTTCTCCTCTTTTGTGGAATTATCCTCATCAAGAATGTCACATGATGATATGGCAAAGATAATTGCCATATAAAATATATAATGTATAATACCCTTCATATTAATTTCTATTTTCTAAATAATATTCTTGTATCTTACATGAGAGTGATTGCAAAACTCCCTTGATAGGATAGAATGCAATTGCATCTTCTATCTGATTATCTTTATTTCCTGCCTCAATGCAAGAAAGCTCAAGACCTTTATCCAAATACGTATCTAAATCTTTCAGACATTCTTCTTGGGCAATCTTAATTGTGACATTATCCACACCAAAGTTATTGTCAAGATTAAATGATGCAGGAATTTCAGCAAGAACAAAACGGAAGAAATCCTTTACAGAGTTCACGACTTCTTTCTTATAAGCATCCGTAACAGATGCGTATGTATCACCAGTACCAACCAATGTTCCAGTAGAGTCTTTAAGAACTATTGTGTCTGGTTCATAATCATTAACATCTGTAGTGATTAATCCTCCCTTACATGTCGCTTCTTTAGGATTTGCACCTTGTTCTAGGCCAAGAATATCAAGCTCAGATTCATATTTCTTACTTAATACCTTCTCAAATATGACTTTAGTGAACTTTGCCAACAGCTTCGAATCTGTCGAAATGATACTAATAATCTTACTACCATTTCCACTAAAAGCGATATGTCGAGGTTCTTTTATTCCCTTTATCTTCACAATCTGCGCTATATGATAGATAATTGCAGAATAGAAGATAATGAATACAAGCTTGAACTTAGTATCATTTTGCAAAATTCTGTTGAAGTCAATATTATTTTGAGCAAGTCCTGTTGTCGCAGAATTATCCTTCAAAGAGAACAAGAACGAAGCCATATTTGCAGGCTGTCCCAAGTTACCATTGAAGATACTAACCAACTCATTCAATTCTGGCTTTGACATTAAAAGCTCCAAGAAATCATTCTTAAACCAATCAACGATACCATTATTTGGGTTAATGTCAGAGAAAGAATCCTCAAAGAGGGAATTTGCTGCAAACTTGAACGAAGTAATATATTCAACTCTTCCGTTTGAAGAAAAGGCTATATCCGTTGTGCCACCACCAATATCTACATTTACAAGATTTGTTGCTGTTGCATACCTACGGAAATAGAACTGAATTGGCGCAACGGATTCAGACACATTCAGTGTAACACCATCACTCCAAAATAGTTCTTTATAGGAATCGTTCCATGCACTTCGTAATTGTGTAAGACGACGAGGTGACATACTGTTTGGATAAAACCATATAATCTTTGTGCGAGAAAGATTACCATTATTTGCAATCACCTTGTTACGAATAATCAACATAATATTACGAATATACGCTTGCATAGCTGACTGAGCATTCGTATCATTACTCCACTTGATATTTACCATAGGTTTAGCATTGTACGCAATACCCAGCTTCTTATTATATGTTAAATCCAAGTTTACGAGTCCAAATACTCTTTGCTCGTTTTTCCAATCTGTAGATTTTGCATAAGATAAAGCAGTCCTTGTAGGGAAGGAGAAATCAGAATCAATGCCAACGTTCTCTGGAATGAAATCACGAACCATCAAGTCTTTCTCATCTACGAGATCAAGAGGAATACGTTTCCCTTGAACATCACGAAATGATTGAACAAAGAAAGTACAATATATAGATTCAGAATCCTTGTAATCGAATGGAGCAGAATTGTTATTATCCGCTTTCTTATATTCGATATGAGTGTTAGAAGTTCCCAAATCAACAGCAAATTCAAATTCGTCTAAATTCTGATGAACAACGAAATTAGGAATTAGGATGTTATATACACCATTCTGATTGGAAACTCTTATAAAATCAAAGTTGTTATGTTCAACAGTATATGTTACAGCCTTGTAATCATACAATCCTTTTTCTTTATTTCTGCAATCATTAGGAATATCACGTATGATTTCGCCATTACGATAAAAGTCAAAATTAAAGTTACTTGAAAAAGTGCTTACACATGATATTGTATAAAGTGCATCTTCTTCACGCTGGAATTTTACACCTGGCATTATCATTCCCGTGAAATCAAATGTTACAATACCACCAGAATTCTGCACATCTGTAACTTCTGCTTTTCTTTGTGCATAATATATACGCTGATACTCAATGTAATTCGTAGTAGCATTTCCTGTGATAGGTATTCGTATAATCACATTGACAGAGCCTCCTGCAAGAGATTCCATCTCAAACGCAGGTTTACCATCTGGCATAGAAGAATTCAAAGTATCCACAGAAAAATACTTAAAATACATTGGCTTTATAGGTAATAAGAAAGATGTCATTTTTTCTACATCTTTAATATTACCATCAAAGAAATATTTCTTATTTAAGGAATGTGGAACCTTTACTATTGAGTCCTCCAGAAAATCACTAATAGTAAGATATGCAAATACCGACCCTTCAAATGGAAGTGTGCGATTGTTTATATCCTCTATTTCTGCTTTATATGGTGCTTTATTTGTTTTACCCCACTTTCCATTGACATACTGTAAGTCAGAATATGTATTACCAGACTCAACAGGAAGTACAAGCGGTTTTGTTCCATCAATATCAAAATCTGAACGAATTGAAAACTCGTTCTTAATATCCACATTTTTTTTCTTTTTGAACAATACCGTTCCCAACACTTCAACCTGATTGTTTTGTTGATGAGACTGTACATCAATTAACGAGAAATCTTTAGCTGAAGCAGAAGTTATGGAATTCAATTCATTCTTGATACCTTGATCTGTAATGGCTTTATATGACAAATTAAGATAATTCTCCACTTCTGGAAATAAAGTGGAAAAATTAGAAATACTCTTACGAATAGTCCACCAAGCTTTTATATAATCAAAATCCCTTTTATATAAAGGCATGTATTCACCATCAAAAGGTTTATCATTATTAGCAAAATATATATCCTTGATGTATTCAAGATTATTTGCTCCACTAAAGAAAAGTGTGGCTGGTGAAGTTGAACCAATAATATTCATTTCATCAGGACCTTGAATATAGTTAAGCATATATATATTCTTCATCATCGTAAAGTTGTAGGTCTTTGCATCAGAAGAAAGATATTTCTCCAAAGCATCACCTACATAATAATGACTGTTATTGCCATCAGACTTCAACGAACGTATCATCTCAGTTGGATCACAAGTGATAATTTCAATCTTATCCTTAAATTTATCAATGTTGAAGAAAATCTCACCAACATCCAAAGAATCAGATACCATTTTATGGAAAATAGTTTTTCCACTCAACTCGTTTATATCTCGTGTTGCTCTACGACATACTTCCTTAAAAGCAGTCTTTACAAGATCGATTCGTGCAAAAGGAGATGGGATAGATGTTATTTCACTTTTTGCACTCGCTCCATCAGGGTCGTCGATTGTGTCACGTGAATTTGAATTATAAGGAAACGTCGGAGAATCATTCCAACCCTGATAGGTGTTTGTTCCTCCACTATATAATCTGAAGACTTTTGACATAATAATTACGAATTAATTTTTTCGTTAAACAATCTTGTCATAGCAATGTAGAACATTTCCAAAAATTTATCTTTATCCTCCTTGCTCTGACATTTCTTTACAGCGGTATTTAAGCGATCAGTCACTAAGTCATAATCAGATTTAAGACTAATAATCTTTTTAGATTTACGACCTGTAACAATATCAAAAGGCTTGTCATTCGCATTAAGATTAAACAAATCCAAGGAACGTTTGTTATTCTTCATCTCTGCCAACCAATCAATGAACAGAATGACAAAGTTCCGCAGATCCGACATAAAAGAAGAGCTATACAATTCGCGGAAATTATCGTTATTCGCATTGAAACTTTTTGATGAATAATAATCAAATTTGTGATCCAAGCAGTTAGCCATCATCAGAAACTCTGTAAGAGGGGCATAAAGCAAACGATTCTGATTGTCATAAAAAGAATCAAACGTCACAGAATCGACCAAATCCTTCAATCCAAGTTCCTTGTTTGTCGTATTTTGATGTTGTTTGTTACTAAAGTCCACAATTGCCGTAGCGGCAAGGAACTCTATTAAATGCGCATCATTTTGTTGAGCAATACCACCTTCGTGATTCTCATACGTATTTGCTACATCGTCAGCCAAAAAATAAAGAGCATCTATAGAATTATTTTTTATTATATTATTTTCATAATATGCCAATGCTGATTTTGTTTTAGATATAAAAGTTGATGAATCAATTTCACTTTGCTCATCCTTATCCAATTTGAAATATGGAAGAATGGAAATTGCACCAATCTCAGCATGATTAATAATGTCATGGTTAGGGAAATTAGTTCCTGTACGAAGGGTTTTTAGCAGAAGAGGGAAACCACTGGCTCCTGTTCCACCAAAAATAGAACTAATGATAAATATCTTATCCCCAGAATCAAAATTATTGGCAAAAGTCTGAAAATCTTCAGAATCCACAATTTGATTTAGGACAACACTTCCAACATTTGGATTTCCCTTAAAACCAACATTCATAGAAGACGCAAGATTCTTCTCTGAGAAGAACATTCTCATCATTGCTTGCGACGTTTTATCCATTGATGGTAAATCAATAAACTGTTGAAATGTCTTGTCATCTGTGTCTTTTACACAGAGTGTATAGTTTACAAGTATTTGTGAAAGTTCTTTTCTGAAGAAAATAGACTCATTACTATCCGAAAAGGATAATGAAGAACGGATTGACCTATAATTATTCATCAAGGTAACAGTTCTTGTAAGGTCAGCATTGGAAGCATCAGGGTCAATGACAATTGGAACAATTTCATCAACTCCAATATTAACTCCAGCAGCCATCAACATGGTAAAAGAACGAAGAACGCGAGCGCCAGTTCCACCTATTCCAAACACATACAATTTCGCCATAATAGAACTATATATTAAAATGGAGTGTTAGAACAATTTGTACTCCACCATTTGATTAGACAAGAAAATATTACAAATGCAATTAAAGCATCAATCATGTTTGTAACGCCAAATGCGAAAATATCATCTGTGTCAATTGGCAGGTCAACCAATTTACCTGTCACGACATCTTTTTTCACCATAAAGCCAGCATAATAGTCTTTTAGAACCCATTGCCAGCCAACAATTAAATTAACAACAAGATTAATTACAAGAAATATAGCCCATCCCCACCATGTATTCAAACGAGGATGATTCAAAACATAATAATAGCATACACATACCAACAACGATATTGACAACATGGACAAACCAACGCCAATATACATATTGCTCATTTGTTCAGGAGAAGACTCTCCCCAAAGATAATTTGCAAGCTCAATCCCAAAAAAGTCCTCAAGCCAACAATAAATACTTCCAAATAATTCGCCCATATTTTTCTTATTTATTTTTCAAATTAAAAGTAACAACTCCATAAACTTCATAATTCTTATATGATTCTGAAACTCCTTTTATCAAAGACATTAAGCCTGTTGTCTTATCCAAGTTGTTCGTCACATTTTGTCCTGTAGTATCGTCGGAATTTGAAACCCAGACAGGCATTCTCGGATAAGAGAATGTTATAGTTTCAGTCCTCAACGTAGCAGGATTATCAATTTCCAATTCAACAACATGACTATATAGACTATTAACATCTGAAATCTCATTTACTGACACAATGGTTACTTGATTTGGATTTGCGGTCTTTATATTAGAAATATTCGTGAGAACATCTTTTCCCTGTAAGGTGCCTCGAAGATCTACAAGTAAATTAACAGAAATCTTACCCGTGTGATTAATTACATAAGACTTTTTCTCAATGTCAAATGGGATTGATTGTGACGTGGAATAAGCACAATATTCCTTAATACCACCAATTATTTCTTCTACAGGCACATTTTTGTTTAACTTTGCCAAATATCGTTGGTCACCAATTATCCATATATAGTATGGACGTTTTACATCTTTAAGATATTCCTTATTTAGTCCACAATACCAAAAACCCTCAAATTTTGAATCCAACTTTAATATTTCTACTCCCAAACGAGGATTTGCCGAAATCGCTTCATTAAATGTGTTTTTTATTGCAACTTGACAATTGCCCAGATAATCAATTGCATTTTGAGGAATATCCAATATGCAATCTGAAACAAATATTGATACAGTATTACAATTTTGTTCTTTAACAATAGTATCCAAAATCTGCATCAAATCTGTATTTTTCCTATTTCCACCAGCTTTAGCAAATGAAACTGGAGTCAAATCTTTTATAAAAGATTTCAAATCGCCATTATATGGAATAACCTGAGAATTAATATAATTGAGAGAACATGATGTAGAGAATCTGCTCACGTCACTTATATAGTCGAATACAGCATCCTTCAAGTTTGAACCTGCACACATATAAGCATCCATACTTCCAGAGTTTTCAACATAAACTTTTAATTCGATAGAATCCTTAGATATGTCTGAAACTTGCGATGATTGCCAATCTATTTGAATTTTATTTCCTCCTGTACACTGAAATATTATAGCAAAAGCAATAACTATGCACAACGCAATTGGAATGATTACTTTTTTCATATTTAAGATGTTTCTCTCTATATATACCAGATAAATTAAAATTTCATTATTTTCTGAATATATCTTATAAGTTTAATGTATTAGCATTGATAAAGAAAAGTCTATCGTTATTTAACAATTAAGACAAAGATAACAGACATACACTATGTCATACCATTACAGACATATATATTTTCATTATCCACGAATAATTATATAATATTTCTAAGAAAATATTATATTAACAAAATGAAAATAACAATATGTCATGGAAATGTTTTCCATCTATCTTTTGATATGCTATAGAAAAAAGATTTTACCATTGTTGCATAAAAGATGTAGCAACCGCCCCAAGATGCTGAGCCAAACATTCAGTTCACATACACACAAAAAAACGTGGAGCCAGTCCTGTCACTCGTTCCACGGATTGAGGCTCTCGCATTGCCCTACTTGTCGAAACGAGCAACGCTGAAAGCCCCACGCCGATGTATATACAAATACGCCATGTAATATGGTTCTTTGGAACCATAACGCAATGACGACATATGTGTACATCCCGAAGGGCGTTCCCGTTGCTTTGTTTTTGACAAGTAATTGTGAATTTGCGAGATTCCAGTCCGTCAAAACCAAAGCGCTAAGGTACGCCTTTTATGTATATGTCTCTTCCCTCCGCTATAGCCCTCGTGGACTTTCAGCGTGTTTAAAGACCTTGCAAAAATACTAATAATACCACAATTAACAAAAAAATAATAGTTTTTTTTCTCATTCCCATAAATAATTGGCATCATCACCTCATGGCGATATAAACATATCCTTTCATTACTTCCATTCATATTGGAAAGGAACAAAATCTAACATAAAGGAATAGGTCAATGTGTTACGTCATTATTAGAAGTGTAAGGAAGGCACGGAGAAGTAGAAAACGCTATATCTGGAAACTCCTATTCTGACACATATGATACTTCTATGTTACATAATCGTAATAAAGTGCCGACAAGCACTAAAGAATGTCGTTCCGTTTTGTCCTATCCTCTTGTGTTTTTCATTCTCCCTTTCATTTTATATGCATAAGGAAGAAAATTTATTTCGTGCACGCAGAAAAAATTATTTGTATGCGTACAAAAAAAATCGGCCTCACTATATTTATGTCTTAGCTAAGATGTCGAGTTTCGTTTTGTCTTATCCCATGACATAGGGTACATCTGTTTACAAAGAGACCCATATCATTCTACTACAGACCCCATATCTTTTTGGTTTTATACCCATATCTCCCGACATTTACACCCATATCTTTTTTCAAAGAGAAGACATGATTTGCTATGTTATGCATAATCAATAATATGCAAGGGCTGTACGATGTTAAGAATGCAAAAATTTAACAAATATAAAAATAACTCTCACACGTTAGGAATTGGCGCTTTCTCAGACGGAAGTTTTTCATAACACTAACATTATTAACAAAATAACTTCGCGACACATTGCCTATATTATACCTTATTAATATATATAAAGAGAAAATGCCATCAACATCCGCAATGGTTGTGATGGCATACTCTTTGTATTTTTTAATGATGTTAACCACGAGGCTGCACGTTAATTACTTTCCTACGCCCAGAGAGGAATGTTGGTAATTCAGTCCTACAACAAGCGGCTTCAGTCAACTGTTTTTCAACTGTTTTTATCGGTTTTTCCATGTTTTTTCTTCGTCCGCACCTATGGTGTGATAATACCGCAAATAACGTAACAGATTTCTCCAATTTTCGCCCTCGCTCAACTGGGCGAACAAAGTATCTACCCCAGCCCACTCGACTGTGAGGGCAAGACCTTCACTGGTGCCTACCTCATGCAGAACGGCATAGACCTTCCATTCAAGCACAATGTGGATTACCACAAACAGAACGACTGGGCAAGCCGTGTGATATGGCTGAAAGCTAAGGAATAGGCAACCTCATCCCGCCCTTTGTCATCCATCGAGCAGAACATTTCACCTCTTTATGGAGCATAGGGTAATGAAAATATGGGGATTTAGCAATGATTTAACAGCAATTAAACAGCGATTGAACACTGTTTAATTGCTGTTAAATTGTTGATAAAAAGCTGTTAAAAGGTGTTATATTTCTGCAAAAATCATGTCGCATCCATTCGTAAGCAAGCGGGACTGCCCCCTTCTGACGATACAAGAGCAATGCGGACACTCAGAGTGCGCAGAGTCTCCGCCCATATCTACCATGAAAAATTGGTTTCATGACCATAAAAAGTTGACTTCATCAGCACTAAATACTCGTTTGTTCTGCATAAATTCTTAATTCGCCGACGCTGAATACATATTCACCGACAGCGAATTAGTATTCAGCGTCGATGTTTACAAAAATAATGGTGAGCAAACAAACTTTTCATGCTGAGAAAGCAAAGTTTGCATGCCCACCAAACACTTTTATGATGGTAGATACATTTTCAGATGATGTAGAAGTCAAAGTTGGTGGTAGGCTTCAGCCTTTACAGAAGTCGTGTTTTCAAGGAGTTATGTTAACAATGCACTATTACTGGCGACAACAGGACATGTAATTCTGCAAGAAAGAAAGTCAAAAGCATAACGAGAATTGTATTATATGACAGTTTTTCTCTCTTCTAATTTTGAATTTGAGTGCTTGTCACCATTGTCCGCTGCAAGCGTTGAGGGCAGCAGAAATGGCGAGAGGTGCATTGATGTCGGTTACATCTGTACAGCCATCGGGAAATTGTTCGTGTTCCTCAGGTGTACAGGTGTATCTGAGTGTACAGTCCTTGACTGACACACCGTAGCGACGGGAGAAAAGGGTCTCGAAAAGACAGAGACTTGCGGTGTATCTTGGCAATCCCATGCCAAGGTAAGTAACGACGGCAGACAGAAAGTGAGCGGAATAGATGATAAGGTCTATCTCGTTTCGCAAGCAATGAAGACTCATTCTGCCCTCAAGTTCATTGAGGATGCAGACAATGAGACGATTCAGAAGTTTCGCACTATACGAAGTGGTTCTTTGGCTGTGAAGATGACTATTTTCTATTTGACCTTAACGCAAGAATCCATCAACTCATGCGCAACAAGCAAATCAAGGATGAACTACGCATTCGCAACGGAGTGCACAATTGGGAATATTGGCATACAGCCTTACGTCTTTCTCTTCCTTTCGCTTCTCGCAACTTCGACAAGTGATAGCATACGGATATACAATAAACGGGCATTTAACACATCAGCCCTGTAAACTCAAACATTTTTGTAAAGTATTTAACGCAACACATGGGGAAACATGAAAACATGCCATTAGCACGACAAGCCTTTGCATCCTCATGAGTAATCAACAGACGATTCGAAATACTCATCGTACTAACGCCACCAGTACGCATGGTTACAAAATCCTTCTCAATATATTTTGCGTTTAAGCCCCTTTTGTAGAACAGGCGAACCATCATGTCAAAATCCGCAGCAATCTTATAATTGAGAGAATAGTCACCGACTTCCTGATATACTGATCTCTTCAAATAGAACGAAGGATGAGCAGGCATATACCCCCACCTTAAGAGCGAAGGACGAAATATCTTGGACGAGTAATAGCGGACAGATTTGTCTAATTGTCCATCATTCACGAAATGGACATCGCCATAAGTAGCCTCTAAAGAACTGTCTGTCTCAAAGGCATTTGCTATAGTAGCGAGGACATCATTAGATGTATAGAAATCGTCCGAATTAAGAATACCGACAACATCACCCTTTGACAAGCGTATTCCCTTGTTCATGGCATCGTATATACCACCATCATGTTCGGAAACGTACTGAAGCCTGCCTTCGAATGCAGGTTCAAACTCATGCACTATGTCCATCGTAGCGTCGCACGATGCACCGTCTATTATCCACACTTCGTAGTCCTTGTAGGTCTGTCGGAGAATGGACGAGAGGGTGTCCCTCAACGTCAAGGCACTGTTATATGTAGGTACGATTATAGATATCTTCATTAGTCTTACTGATTTAGCAATCTACTGTACAGTTCGTAATATTCCTGTCCCATCCTATCCCATGAGAAGCTGTGAGCCTTCTCCATTCCGTGCGCTATGACGGACGCTCTCGCTGTGGAATCGGAAAGCAGCTGGAACTTCTCTTGCAGCGACTCGGCAGTTATCTCCGAGAGCAGCATATGCTTGTCGCCTATCACCTCTGGTATTGACGACGAGTCCATTGCTACCACCGGGCAGCCTGCCATCTGTGCTTCAAGCACAGGCAGTCCAAAGCCCTCGTAGAGCGAGGTGTAAAGAAGACAGAAAGCCTCGTTGTACAGACGGTTCAACTCCTCGTCAGTTACGATGCCGCAGTATTCGTACTGCAAACCGCTTTGACGCATAAGTGCTTCCTCATCAGCTGTCAGTGGCACACCGACTATCTTGATACTACGTCCAAGCTCGGCAAGAGGTGCAACCAAGGCGTTGAAATTCTTGTATCGGTCACGCTTGCCAACGAAGAGGACGAAGTCCTGTGAGCAGGAATCCTCCATCGGGAAGAACTTGTTGTCAACTCCGTTGTATATTACCGACACCTTATCCTTTGGTACGTCAGGCAAGAAGCGGAAAAGGTCCTTGCGAGTGTTATCCGATATGCATACCACATGGTCAGCCATACGGATGGCACGGAACATCTGACTGCAATGTATGTATCTCTTCAATGGGTTGGTGACGAACATCCTATAGGAGAAGTCATGCACGGTAGTAACGTTCACGGCTTTAGGATGACCTGACAGGCGGTAGTAGCTCGAGTGGAAGATGAACTTGCCTCCACCTGCAACGTCGCTTGGCACAGAAGGGTTGAACCAACGGCGCAAAGCCATCAGGCGAGTCTTGAAAGAATGCAGAGCAATTCCATCCAGAGTTAGCTCCTTGCGCACTATGTTACTGCAAGCATCCTCACCTTCCAATGCAACGACGTCAACATCGCCGTGCGACATGATGTGATTCAACAGTTTTCCCCACACCACAGAGATACCTCCACAGCGTTGCAGGGAGAATATTATATTGTCATATACAACCTTCATAAGCAAAGTGTCATTTAGCACAGACTGCATCCACAGCCCTACGCAAAGCATGAATGAATCCCTTGCCAAACTTCATGTCCGGTTCCATGTAGTTGCCCTCGCCCCACTCGTTCCATGACTTGAGGAACACCAGTGGGTTGTCCTTCTTCGCAGCAACTGAAGACAAGGCATCGAGACAATGCTTGTGGAACTCGTCAGGAGTAGCATGAGTATATAGCATTCCGTTCACACCGCTTCTAGGAGTGTGGTCCCAGTTAGGCATGATGACAGGACAATACCTCTCGTCCTTGCGCTCCTTGTCTGTAAGCAGGACGTGCCAGAGCTTCCTGTAGTCGTTAGTACGCGGACGCTGTAGTATCATACTAGTCAACTTGCGTACAGCCCACTTGAAGTCATGTACCCAGTCAGGACTCATACGGCAAGCTCCGACCGAATTGCAGCCCTTGGAAAGAATAGCATCGCCCTCTTGGTCTGGCAACAAGGAGAAGCCAACGAAGTAGAACTCAGGAAGCCCGTTCTCCCTTGCAAGCCTTTGCCATTCCTGCATGAACTCAGTCACGTCAGGCATTAGGAGCGGCTTGTAGATGACATACAAGAGCTTTCCGTCAACCTTTATGTATCGAGCGTCCTTGAAGGCGGCAAGTCGGGCATAGAAGTGCTTCTCGTAGTCTTCCTTTCCAGGGTAAGTCTGTTCAGCCAGCACCTTCTTGTCAACCACAGAGCCTTCGTTGTTCCAGAACTTCTTGAACCATGACTCGTTTGCCCAGCAAAGGCAGAAAGGGAAGTCCGGCTTACCACTTTCTACAACCTCTCTGAACGGCATCTCAAGTTCCTCATGACCATTGCCAAACCAATACTCATAGTAGCAGAAGCCATCGACTCCAGCTTCACGCGCAAGCTGTGCCTGCTGCTCACGTACCTCAGGAACGCGTAGGTCATAGAATCCCAAGTCTGTAGGAATCTTAGGCTGATAGTGACCACGGAACAATGGCTTTGCCTTAACGACATTAGTCCATTCGGTAAAGCCCTTGCCCCACCATTCATCGTTGTGAGCGGTAGGATGATACTGTGGAAGATAAAACGCTATTACTTGTGGTTTCATTATTACTTTATAGTATTTTTTAAGTATTCTCTTATACCGTATGCTCGTTCCTTGTACAATGGCATCTGCTGTGCAAGGGCACTGTGAATCGCATCACCATTGTCCATAAGATACTTCAGGGAGTCAGTTAGCTCTCCCTCACGGAAACTCTTGCTCTGCACAACAAGTCTCTCGTCAAGGTTCAAGTCCTTTGCTATACCCTTTGACTTTATCGAATAGCCCAAGGCTATTGTTGGTACACACATGGAGTAAGCCGAGATGACAGAATGAGTTCGTGCCCCAATGAAGTACCTGCACTTGGAGATTACATATCGAATCTCACAATAATTAAGTGCATCAATGTCAAGTACCGATACACGACTACTATGAAGGGTGTCACGTACCAAGGCAGAGATGCTTCTATCATCCTGGCTCTCACCTCCTGCGTTCCATACCACATGAGGAATCAGCAGGATGTGCATATCGGTGTTAGCAAGGATATACTCCAGAGCCTTTACCACCTCCTTGCCAAATCCAGTATTGAGCGTAGTTCCTCCCAACGTATAACTGCTTAGGTTCACACCTATGACATCACCCTCGAAGCACTTAGGAAGAGCGCACTCCTCAGGTTCAAGTATGAACGCCGGGTCTGGGAACAGACACACGTTCTTCAGTCCAAGACTCTTGAAGAAATCATAGGTCAGGGACTCACGAGCATATATCAACGAGTAATTGAAAAGAGTCTTTTCCTTCTCAGGTGTCAGGTTCTCCCTTCCCATGGAACAAGCCCACAGTATAGTCCTTACACCCTTGTCATGCAAGTAGTCATTCGTATAGATGATTTCGTTATTCTCGTAGCACATCATGTCGCCACCAGTAGAAAGCATAACGTCATCCTTACTAATCATCTTCAGGAATGTGCGGAAGAAGTACAGTTTTCTCCACTTCAAGGTCGTATTGGTCTTGAATAACCTGTTCAGCACAGCGAATAGTTTATCCAACAGATAGTTCTCAAGTGAATAGGGAACCAGTGTGACGTACCTATCCACTCCAAGCCTATGGTCAAGTGCAGTGTCACTACAATATCCGATGCAGTCACTCACAGGACTGTCAAGCAAAATAGCTGTTCCTTTTGCAATGGCTTCACAACCTCTGTTACCACCATCATAATGTAAAGGAAAAAAATATCTCATACTTCAGTCTTATCTTTATGCCATACAATACTAACCTTGGCAAACAAGTACAATAGACCTGCGACCAGGTATTGAATAGCTAGTGGAGCACTATAATAACGATAATAGAAAATGCCGAATATCGGGATGGTGACAAGACAGAACAGCATCAGCACATCCGATATATCATACACTTCCCGATTGAATCGCCCTATTACTATCAAACTTATCAGTGCAAACAAGAAACTCAGGACAAAAGCTCCTATCACACCGACATCCAAAAGCCATGAACCGACATGAGAAGCAAACACGCCGACGAAGAAGCCTTCTCTTGCCGTACGCTCCGTCTTTGTGTCGGCATACTGACTATTGAATACTATCCATGAAGTAATAGGTATCTCTCTTTCTATATAATACAGATCCGAATTATGATTCTCATAGAAATAGCAATAATTCAGGAAAGGTTGTCCTGCGTATTCCAGCATACTACCAGAAGCACCTTCCTCCCTCTCTTCAAAACGGGAGATAGATACGGCTACAATATACACAGTACCTATAATCATAACAGGAACCGAAAGAATACCGAAGAAATATTTCACTCTTTTTTCAAGATGCTTCTGGAACAGAATCAAACAGAAAAAGAACATCAATCCATAGTAGATAATCTCTGTTCTGTCCGCAGAAACCATACCTCTCAACACTGGTCCTACAGATACAAGCAGGAGCGGGGAGGTAAGCCACAGCGAGCGTTTCTCAATACAAGTGAAATAGAAAAACAACGGCAAAGCAAAGAGTGTCAACGATGCTGGCAGGAGGAATATCTTGATTGCAACATGCATCGTGGCAAGTTTTACCTCAAACGGAGACATATCACCAGCATAACCCGCTTCCTTGATATAGTTAAAGTCACCATCCAACAGACCAGAGATAGAACCCATAACTACATAAGCCATCAAGAAGCCCTGCAAAGTAATTATCCCTGTAAGTACATACAGCACTATCCTATGCGCATTCTCAATCCTCTTTATCTTCTCCGGTCGTATCAATGCAAAAGGAGCAATTGTCATAGTAACAAATGCACAATACGTTATAGTCGCAAATATGCTGATATCTGGGGCATATCCATCACATAGCACACCGCTACCTTCCATATAACCGCCCTCAACCATAATAACACAGCAAAAGCTTGTTATTGTAAACAGAAGAGTCATATAAACGGCTATATCGAATACATGATTGCGCTGCCAGAAGTAATACGTCAAACTAGCAAAATATATCAATGGAATGAAATGCATACCTGACTTTGTTAGTACTAATGATAAGTATTAGTTACCGTAAAAGGTTTACGTGTTGACTGTGCAATGTTCATCTCATCATACATATAACCTGTACCCAAGATTGCAACCATTGCCTCATTCTCTGGGATACCAAACCTCTTTTGGATTCTCAGGAGTTTATATGTCAGGAAACCACATGACAATGGTATTGTTCCCAAGCCAAGATAATGCAAGGAATTCATTAAGTTCTGTGCGTACAATCCACCATCTATATAGCACTGGAACGGTTCATGATTAAGGAATCCCTTCATATCCGCAGTAACGACAATACAACAATTGATATCATGTGAAAAGCCATTGCATCCACCCTGCATATCAAGAAGGTCATGCGCATCCTTGCCGAAATAGACATGAGTGTGCCATGCCTGACGATTACATGCAGAAGGAGTACGCGATGCAAGTGTCAAGGCTTCGTCAATTACGTCCTTAGATGGTAACTCATCCTTAAAGTATCGTATTGAATGACGACTATATAGCAAGCTTTGGAAATCTCCCTTGGCATCATTCATTATATCTGTACTATGATACAAAGAGATACCAGAAGACACCGTCAGATCATTTGTATTATAACCAGACTGTTCACATAGAGAATCAAAGGCTTCCTTTATACGGCTAACATCAACCCCATCGTTCTCCTGATACCTGATATATTCCTTTATTGTTGATAATGAATAAAGAAGGAAACGTGAATCCTCTTTTCCATAACGTTTATTATATTTCTGAAGTCTGTTTATGAGGTTTGTCACTTTAGCCTGTCCAAAGCCCTTGCGAGGATTCTTCATAGACATACCTTTCTCTATCACGTGGTTCTCACGTAAAAGAGTGTACTGCATCTTATGCAAGTCATTATCTGTCCTAAACGAAGCATTATACTTGCACAACCTACACCAATACTGAAGGACTTCAACCAAAAGTGTAAACCACATTGGGAGTCTCAAATATATCCTTTCTGCAATATCCTTTATCGTCATTTTATTATATCTCTCCTTAATGAAAAAAGATATCTCCATCCAAAGAAAATGGATTCTATCTGTAGTTTGAAAATATGTCGATATGGCTTTATCAGAAGATTTGCAAAAAAGCCAGACGAAACAATAGTAACAACAGAAACAATAGCAGCACCCATAATACCATACCTACCAATCAACACATAGTTCAGTATCACACATACGATGACCGCAATTACATTACGAACGGACGCAAATTTCTGTATTCCCTCAATTATCATCAGCTGTCCGGATGTTTGTGAAAGAGCGTCTCCCACAACCCTGAACGCCATAATGTTCAAAACGCCAGCAGCATATATGTACGATTCGCCATACATGAAGTAAACCAATGGATACGATGCAAGACTAACGATACAGGCCACAAGCATACTTAACCAGAAAGTAACGCCAAAGAACTGAAGTGAAACCTGATGATAACGCTCTCTATTCTCGTTTCTGACCCTAACGAGCACAGGGCTTATCGTGAGTGCTATTATTGATGGTACGTTTATCAGGACATTCGTTAGCTGAAATGCAACGGAGTATAGTCCCAGCTGTGTATCATCAAGCATCTTGGATATCATTATCTGGTCTATTCGTGAGTAAATCACAATTGCAATACAAGAAAGCAGAAGCGGAAATGCCTGTTTAAGCAGAACTAATGCCACTTCCTTGTCAAAGACACACTTTCTGATACTCTCTATCTTCTGGGAATACGACATAGTATAACCAGACGCAAGAAGCAAAGAATCAAGAAGCAATGATGCAATAAACCAGATAAGGTCAGCCTTTAACCAAAGAAGCACAATCTTAACCATTGCGCCTAAAATGGTTCTTGTAATCTCAGTCTTGACACAATATTCATTCCATACAATAGACGTGAAATGATTACGAAATACCCAAGTAGAATTAAACACGACACTAAACGAGTAAATCATAATGTATGTTCGCACCATTTCGTCCGATTCAGATACAAATGTAGTGACGAAAACAGCAGCAAGTACAATGACTGAAAATATAAGCTTCAATCCAAATGCCGTACCGACTATAACATCCCTTCGTTCTGGCATTCTTGCCTCTTCCCTAATCTGAATATTATCCAAGCCAAAATCAGCAAACACCTGGAATATGGCGATATAACTCATGACATAGTTCATCAAGCCATATTGTTCAGGACCTAAATATCGTGCTATGATAATACCAACAACAAGTGTACCAATAAGATTGACACACTTGCCCGATACAGCCCAAAA
The DNA here is from genome assembly GCA_017540585.1 of Bacteroidaceae bacterium. Taxonomy (GTDB): domain Bacteria; phylum Bacteroidota; class Bacteroidia; order Bacteroidales; family Bacteroidaceae; genus Minthosoma. The sequence continues at coordinate 34,855 of JAFYAT010000015.1, forward strand.
CACATTGGTGAATATCTTTTTCCTTGTTTCACTAAGATGAAGCCTATTGGTCAATAATTTCAGATAATCCACGTCCTGATTACTTAAAGAATATTTTGCGACAGAACCACAACGATGATACAAATGCAGCAAAGAACAACATACCTGCAACAAATATCATTCGCTTAGGTCCCGCTGGTTTAATTGGGATAGTTGCACTCTTTAATGTAGTAAATGCAGGTGTCTGCTCCTGCACTTTTGCCTCCATTGCTTTCTGCTGAGCCAACATAGCAGTATAAGTGTTGTATGCAATCTGCATTTCTGACTCCAGATTATTCTGTTCAGACAGGTATGCCTGCATTATTGTATTCTTATGCTGGTCGCAATACTTACTGTACTTAGCTACAGCCGAATCATAGTCAGCCTTTGCATCATTTGCCAACTTCTTGTAATGCTCCAAATCCATACGGGCTTTGCTCGTACGATAGTTTATGATAAATTCCTGCAACCTTGCCTTGACGGAATCTGCCATAAGGGCACACACCTTGGCATCCTGATCTTGAATAGTAAGAGTGACAACTTCTGTTTTCTTGTCAACACTACATTTTATCAAATCCTTCAGTTCCTCTATTAACATATAATCCCTACGATTCAGGTGGAAGGCATCAATCTTGTTCAACCCAGCACCTGGCGTCATTGAGTCACCAAACAAAGAGCTAAGCCATTGCTTTGTCTTTACAAATGGATAAGTAAGTAGGTTTACTTTCTGATGTTTCGTCAAATATGTATAATAGTCCTCCTTTATTTCTCCGTCAAGAGTCTCTATCTGTATATTTAAGAGGCTCACCATGAACTCTGGCGAATCAAACAAATCAGGATACAACATCGGATATATTGCATCTGAGCTACTTCCACCAAGACTAATGCCAAATGAAGATGCTAACGAAGACAAGCCTCCGCCTACACTCTCATTTGCAACCTCAGGAGCCAATGCAACAGTACTTGTGTAATATCTTGGCTGTGGAAATATCCATATACAAGACACTACGAAAACAACTGAAAGAATTTTCAGATATTCCTTCTTCTTGCTCGCAATAACGCTTACAATCTCTGCAAAATTTATTATTTTCTTATTTTCACTCATAACAAATATAAGACAGATGTTCCTTTAGTCTAAATCTTCTCCATCATATCCATTGCACTCTCGATGACCTTGTGCATGTCGTAATACTTGTACTCGGCAAGACGGCCGCCAAAGATGACGTTCTTCTCTGTATCGGCAAGCGCCTTGTACTTGGCATAAAGTTCGGAGTTGCGGTCATCGTTTACCGGATAGTATGGTTCGTCACCCGGTTGCCACTCCTTGCTGAACTCCTTGGAAATGACTGTGTCAGGCTGATTACCAAATTCAAAGTGCTTATGCTCTATGATTCGTGTAAACGGAGTATCTGCATCTGTATAATTGACTACAGCATTACCCTGATAGTTGCTTACGCCCGCGAGGAGTTCCGTCTCGAATGATACGGTACGATACTGGAGATGTCCGTACCTGTAATCATAGTAGCGGTCAATCTCTCCTGTATATATCACCTTGTCGGCAAGGGCATCAAGCTCTGCCTTGTGCTCAAAGTAATCGGTTGAGAGACGTACCTCACAGTCGCCAATCATAGCCTCAACGAGCTTTGTGTAACCTCCCTCAGGGATGCCCTGATACTTATCGTTGAAGTAGTTATTGTCAAAGATAAGACGGACAGGGAGACGCTTGATGATGAATGCAGGAAGTTCCGTACACTTGCGTCCCCATTGCTTCTCCGTATAGTTCTTGATAAGCTTCTCGAATATGTCCTTACCCACAAGTGTGAGTGCCTGCTCCTCAAGGTTCTGCGGTTCACGACCACCAAGTGCCTTGACTGCTTCCGCTTTCTGTTCGGCAATCTTTGCCTCAGCCTCAGCAGGAGTCTTGACTCCCCACATCTGGTAGAAAGTATTCATATTGAATGGCAAGTTGAACAACTCACCCTTGTAGTTTGCCACAGGACAGTTGGTATAACGATTGAACTCAACAAATGAGTTTACGAAATCCCACACCTTCTTATTGCTCGTATGGAAGATGTGGGCACCATACTTATGTACGTTGATACCCTTAATCTCCTCTGTATATACATTACCACCTATATGAGGACGCTTATCTATGAGAAGGCATTTCTTTCCCTTCTGACTCAACAGATAAGCAGATACAGCTCCGAAGAATCCTGTTCCTACTATAAGATAATCGTATTTCATGAATTTCGTTTTTTAATATTTTAAGTAAACACAGAGAACACGGAGAGCACAGAGTTTTTTACAATCATGAATGAAAATTTGAAAAACTATGCATTATAAATGTCTCTGAGGTCTCTGTGTCCTTTGTGTTTCCGACAAATCCTTACTTCAGGAGATTTGCTATCGTGATAAGCATTGTTGCGATAGATGCAGCAGATGTTCCCATTGCTGAGTATTCGGCTGTTGTCATCTTATGCTTGTTCTTCTTTGATGGAACGACAATCTGACAGCCTGGCTGGATGTCCTTGCTTCCACCAATAAGCTTAACCGAACCATTCATGTAGATGGCATACACACGACTCTTACGAGCGTTGTCGCCATAACCACCAGCACGGTTGATATAATGCTTGAGCGACTTACCCTTTAAGAAGTTCATCGTATTTGGGTACATCACATCACCACTTACCTTAACTGTATTTGAATACTGTGGAATAATGATATGGTCTCCATCACGAAGCACGATGTCCTCTACGCCACCCGGCTCAGCCATAGCTGCCTCAAGGTCGATGGCAACAGGATAGACATTACCGATATCAAGCTTCATCTGCAGGAGGGTATCTGCTCGTGCAATATCAAAGTTCTTGTTCTCCGACTGCATAGCCTCCTCATAGAGGGCAATCTGTGAAGTACGGAGGGTAGCCTCAACCTGCTTCTTTTCCTCCTCGGTCATTGTACGTTCAAGACGTGCGCCCTTGAGGTAGGCGAGTGAACTTGGACCTCCTGCGGCATTTACAAGGTCTGAAAGTTTATAGCTATTAGAAGTCATGGAGTATTCACCCTCGAAGTTGATTGAACCCGAAATCTTCACATTACGCTGTTCCGTATATGTTGGGCTCTTACGAACAATAACCTCATCGTATGGCTGAAGCACGAAACCTTGCTTGCCATCAACTACGAATCCGTCCTTGAGCGCAAAGCTGAATGTCTCAACCTTTCCATTATCATCCTGCATGGCATTTGGGTTATGAGAACGGCGATACACATCCACCTTGACAGTAGAAGCAGCATCCGTCAATCCTCCTGCCTGAAGAACGAGGTCTTCCACAGTAGTATTATCCGCATAGACGTATGTTCCAGGATAATTAACCTCTCCATTGATTCTGTATGTACGTTCTCCCTGCATATCAAGCTTGCTTGGTATGAAGAGTACGTCATTCTTGCGAAGTGGTATGTCAGCCACAGTTCCGTCCATGATACCCTTGATATCAACAGAAAGAACCTCAAGAGTCATATCTTCTTTCTCACGGTGCATCACGGCACGGCTTGTGAAGGCATCCTCACGAAGACCTTCAGAAGCCTTCACGAGTTCACGCACGGATGTAATCTTACCATCCATCTGGTACTTACCAGCATGGAACACGGCACCACGGATCTCCACCATATTAGAATAACGTGGGATAACGCTATCCACATAAAGGGAGTCGCCATCATTGAGCTTGAAGTTTGCCCAGTCGAACTCACCCACCGTATGGATGGAATACTCTGCTCCGTTCTTACGAACAAGGCGCACGTTCTTCTTGTAGGCATCTCCCGTGAAACCTCCAGAATAGCTGAGGAGTGACTTCACGCTCTCTGATGACTTCATCTCATAGAACATCGGACGCTTAATCTTTCCTCGTATTTCCACAAGTGCATCGTATGTTCCTACAACAATAACATCGTTGTCCTGAAGACGGACATCGCCCTTTGCGTTACCATTGAGGAGATAGTCATACACGTCGATGGTGGCAATCTGTCTTCCCGAACGGAACACCTTTATATTACGAAGTGTACCAATATCGCTTATACCGCCTGCGGCATAAAGGGCGTTGAACGCTGTTGAGAGTGCGCTGAGAGTGTATGTTCCCGGAACATTAACTTCACCCACCACCTGTACCTGAACAGAACGAGTGTCACCCACAGTCAACTGTATGTTTGAACCAGCATAATACTGTCCGAGCTTACCCTTGAGATAGTTGTTTGCCTCGCTCACACTTTTGCCTGCAAGCTTGATAGGACCCACACCTTCCACGGTTACGGTACCATCTGGCGAAATCTCGCCTGTTATTGTCTGCTGTGAAGCACCCCATATCTCGATTATCACGTTATCACCAGCACCAAGCTTGTAGTTTGCAGGAGTGGCAATACTCATGCTTGGCTGGAATGAGAGATTCTGGTTGTTGAATATATTACGACCGAACACCTGTGATTCGTCGGTGAAGTATTTCTTATAGTATATCAACGAGTCGATATCCATGAAACCAATCTCGCCGTTGAGGGCATCAAGACGTTCCTGCCTTGTACCATAACGTGGGTCATTGCGGAAATCGCTCTTCACCATATAGTTGTTCTGCATCTGTCCTTTCTCGCCTTGTTCCTGATACTGCTGGCGACGACGACTTGTTGTGACACCCTTGTTCTTGTCCGTAAGGTCGGATGCGCCCATGGAGTTCTGTTCAGCCTCGTACTTCTTACGGATACGACGAAGCTGCTCAGTCGTGACACCCTTCTGAAGAAGCTTGGTCACAATCTGCTGCTGGTTCTGTCCTGCCTCCTGCTGTTGCTTGACGAACTTGATGACCTGATCATCACTCATCGACTGAGCCATCATCATCTGTGGCGCAAGCAATAACGATACTATGAATGCAATTTTCTTTATCATTATGTTTCGTATTTTTTCCTGGTCAATAACTTGCATCAGTCATTCTTCCTGACGCAAGAGTTAAAAGTTAAAAAATAAAAGTTAAAAATTGGAGATTACTCATTCGCGACATCGCCTACAGAAACTCCCAACTTCTCAACTCAACTTATAACTGTTAACTTTTAATTGTTAACTCCTGTATAAATATACAGGTTAGATGCTGAAAATGGTACGAAGAATTATCTTCATGTCCATAATCAAAGTTCGCTTTCTCAAGTACTCAAGGTCCATGTCAAGACGACGAAGCATCTTCTCCATGGTATCTGTGTATCCATTTTCTATAGTTGCCAACGACGTTACACCTGGACGAGAGCGGAACAGCAAACTATAATCTGGATTGTGCTCCATTATCTGATTGATGAAGAACTGTCGCTCCGGGCGATAACCAACAAACGACATATCTCCCTTGAGCACGTTCCACAACTGTGGAAGTTCGTCTATATGATGTGCCCTGAGTCTTCGTCCGAATCCTGTGAGACGAATGTCATTATCTGCCTCCAACTGAGGTATCCCGTCCTTTTCAGCATCCACAATCATGGTGCGGAACTTGTAGATGCGAAACGGCTTACCTCCCCTGCCTATGCGTTCTTGACTATAGAGAACAGGCCCCGGGTTAAGGACTTTCTGCAATATAAATATCAAAAGAAAGACTGGGAAGAGGACGACGACGAGCACCAACGCACCTATGATGTCACCAAGGCGTTTCAACAACCTTTCGCCATAGTTCATCCCATCAACGTTATTTGTATCTTTATTATCTCTGTTCGATTCCATTTATGATTATTATTGTGCCCACTAACCGAAGACACCAACTGACATGAATGTCTGTTCATAAACATGTAACAATAATAACGCAAAATGTAGCGAATTATTGTGTCTAACACATCAAAACAGACTTTTAGTTAGTTAAAACACGTGCAAAGATAACAAAAGATAACAAGAAAAAAGCACAATATCCCAAAAATGATAAAAAAACACTAACTTTGCACCCAATTATGATAGATAGTAATAAAAAACTACCATCAGCATGGGTGTCAATCATACCATTGCTCGTACTCATTGCCATGGTATCGCTCTCCATCACACTCTTCCAGAGCGATGCCCTCGAAGGAGGCAATCAGGTGTCACTCCTCGTGGCAACAGGCGTATGCGTATGCCTGTCCATGTGGATATACAATATGCCCTGGAAGAAGTTTGAGGACAGTATTGTGGGAACAATAGGACAGGCTTCCGTTTCCATCGTCATCCTCATCATCATAGGCATGATGTCTGGCTCATGGATGATAAGCGGAGTCGTTCCTACGCTCATCTATTATGGAGTACAGATTATGTCACCCCAGTTCTTCCTCGTGAGCGCATGTGTCATCTGCTCACTCGTGAGCGTCGTGACGGGTAGTTCATGGACAACTGTTGCCACGATAGGTATTGCACTCCTCGGAATTGGCGATGCCCTTTCTATCCCAGCCCCTTGGACAGCAGGTGCAATCATCTCAGGAGCATATTTTGGCGACAAGGTGTCACCCCTCTCCGACACCACCATCCTCGCTTCCTCAGCAGCAGGAACAGACCTATTCAAGCACATACGTTACATGACCTACACCACCGTACCGAGCATATCCATCACGATAGTCATCTTCCTCTTTGCAGGATTCTGGTACAACGGAGAACAGGCTCACGTGGCAGAATATACCGAAGGATTATCACGTACATTCAACATATCCTTGTGGACACTGGTAGTGCCCGTCATCACGGCAATACTCATAGCCAAGAAGGTACCTTCGCTCATCACACTTTCCGTATCATCTCTCGTGGCAGGAATATGTGCCCTCATCCTCCAGCCTCACATCCTCATGCAGGTTGCAGGAAGCAACATAATGTCTGTTCTAACCCTTGCCAAAGGAGTCATGATGACATGGTACGGACCTACGGCAATAGAGACTGGTAACGCCACGCTCAACGACCTCGTATCAACAGGTGGAATGGCAGGAATGATGAACACCATCTGGCTCATCCTCTGTGCCATGTGTTTCGGAGGAGTGATGACCGCAAGCGGTATGCTCCATAGCCTCACACTCGTCATCATGCGATTTATCAAGGGAGTATGCTCCCTCGTATCGGCTACGGTAACCACAGGCTTCTTACTCAACGTGACGACCAGCGACCAGTACATCTCCATCATCGTGTCAGCAAGCATGTACAAGGACCTGTATCGTGAGAAGGGTTATGCACCCGAACTCCTATCACGTGCTACAGAAGATTCTGCCACCGTCACATCTGTACTCATCCCATGGAGCACCTGCGGAATGACTCAGGCAACCGTTCTCGGAGTAGCGACGATAGAATATCTACCATTCTGTTTCTTCAACTACATCAGCCCATTCATGAGTTGTTTCGTTGCCGCCATAGGATGGAAGATTAAGAGAATCTCGGAATAATGAGGAATTAGGAATGAGGAACTAAGCGAAGCGGTCTCACTGACCGCAGGGAAGTAATGAGGAATTGTTTCTAATGAATAATTATTAATGATAAATAGCCATCCGGAGACGCTTGGCACAAACGCATATCCCCCTTGGTAACTTCTCCCTCCCCATAGAGGCGAATGAGGGCGTAGAAGAGAGACTAAATGTCTCTCTGTCCCGAAATGAGGGGAGAGCAGTACCCTGCTCGACGGAGGTCAAAGAGGGCTGGG
>JAFYAT010000016.1 GCA_017540585.1 Bacteroidaceae bacterium
CAGGACGTACCTTGCCATCTGCAAAGAACTTACGTCCTTCCGCCACAGTACTTATCGGTTCAAGTATATTGCAACTTGGCAATATCTTCTGCAACATATCACACATAAGGTGATAGTTGAATATCTCATCTTCAAATATTACTATTGTCACTATACTATTATGAATTAACCAACGGTATTTTTACCACAAAGGTATTGCCGTCATTATCAACACATATATCACGTTCAAAAAGCAGTTGCATCGTCTCGTTCATGTATGCAAGTCCCATCTTTGTAGTCTGTCCTACCGACTCAAGCGGAACGATATTGTTCTTAACACAGAGATATCCGTCCTCAATAGTGAGCGTGATATACAACGGATGCTCCTGTGTATGTGCATTATGCTTTATGGCATTCTCCACAAGTCCTTGCAACGCAAGCGGAGGAAGAGGATAACCCTTGCATGCCTTGACATCAGACGATATGGTAAGCTGCATACTTCCAACGTGACGAAGACTCATCAGTTCATAATACTGCATCATCATCCCTATCTCCTGCTCTATCGGCACATGGAAGTCATTGCCATACTTCAGCAGATAACGATACATGCTTGCAAGATGATGAAGAAACGTCACAGCCGTCTGTGGTTGCTGCAACACGAGACTCATCGCCACACTTATGCTGTTGAAAAGGAAGTGAGGCGTCACCTGCCTACGAAGTAACGTCAGGCGTACCTGACGCTCCATAGCCTTCGCCTCCTTCTTTGTCTTCACGAGTTCCTCAATGAGTTGCTCACGAGTCAAGTTATCATATTCATTATTCATTCCGTCGTGTCTATAATTCAAAATCTCTGCAAAGTAATGGTTAGAAGCAATAGGATAATAAATAAAAGGATTCAAATGGAACTTGCGAAAGTTGAATATGACTTCGCCATTATTTGCCACTCACTATCTTCTTAATATCATTCAACTTGTTGAGTGCCTCTATTGGTGTAAGATTATTTACATCAATATTGAGTATCTCGTCACGAACCTGACAGAGTACAGGGTCGTCAAGCTGGAAGAAGCTCAACTGCCCAGTTGATGTAGCAGGCTGAATGGCTGAAGTGTCTGGCTTGGAAACAGACTCGCCTGAGTTATTGCGTTCAAGGTCTTTAAGAACCTGTTCTGCTCTCTTCACTACAACAGGATTCATACCAGCAATCTTGGCAACATGAATACCGAAGGAGTGTTCGCTGCCTCCAGGCATGAGTTTACGCATGAAGATAACCTTTCCATTCACTTCACGTACTGAGACATTAAAGTTCTTGACACGTGAGAACAAGTTCTCCATCTCATTAAGTTCATGATAATGTGTAGCGAACAGTGTACGCGAATGAGCCTTTGGATTCTCGTGTATATACTCCACGATTGACCATGCAATGGAGATACCATCGTATGTAGAAGTGCCTCGTCCAAGTTCGTCGAACAAGACAAGTGAGCGTTCTGTTATGTTATTAAGGATGCTTGCAGCCTCATTCATCTCGACCATGAATGTTGACTCTCCCAATGAGATGTTATCACTTGCTCCAACACGTGTGAATATCTTGTCGCACAAACCTATCCTTGCACTCTCGGCAGGAACGAACGAACCTATCTGAGCAAGAAGTGTGATGAGGGCTGTCTGACGCAATAATGCAGACTTACCAGCCATATTAGGTCCAGTGAGTATGATTATCTGCTGTGTCTCTGAGTCGAGATAAACATCATTAGGTACATACTGCTCGCCGATAGGAAGTTGACGCTCAATAACTGGATGACGTCCCTGCTTAATGTCTATCACGAGACTTTCGTCAACAACAGGACGTATGTATCTATTCTCCATTGCTGTGGTAGCAAACGAAAGGAGACAGTCGAGGTTAGCTACAAGTGTGGAGTCATTCTGGATAGCAGCTATGAACTCGTTGGCGTATGCTATGAGTTCGCTGTATAGTTGTGCCTCTATGACATCAATCTTATCCTCAGCTCCAAGAATCTTTTCCTCGTATTCCTTTAGTTCCTGAGTGATGTAACGCTCAGCCTGAGTAAGTGTCTGCTTACGTATCCACTCCTGTGGCACGAGGTCCTTATACGTATTACGTACTTCAATGTAGTAGCCAAAGACGTTGTTGAAGCCAATCTTGAGACTCTGGATGCCAGTGGCAGCCGTTTCACGCTCTTGCAACTGAAGGAGATAATCCTTGCCACGAAAGGCAATATTACGTAGTTCGTCAAGTTCGTCACTTACTCCATCTGCTATGACTGGCTGTTTCTTTCCAAGGGCTGCAGGAGGGTTATCCACCAAGTCATGACTAATCCTGTCACGCAGTTCGAGACAAGCATCAAGTTTCTCACCAATTGCACGAAGGCTTTCACTCTCAGAGTTGAGGCATAGTTCCTTCATTGGTTCAATGGCGTTGAGTGCATTCTTGAGCTGTGCCATGTCACGAGGAGTAGCACGGTTGACAGCAATCTTCGAACTTATGCGTTCGAGATCGCCCACCTGTCGCATATACACGTCTATGGAATCACGGAAGTCAGGCTTGCGGAAGAAGTATTCGACTACCTCTTGTCGGTCGGTAATCCTCTTCACGTCCTTTAATGGGAAGAGCATCCAGCGGCGCAACATACGTGCACCCATAGGGCTGACGGTCTTGTCTATAACATCAAGAAGACTTGTTCCGCCTTCGCACATAGAGTTGACAAGTTCAAGGCTACGTATAGTGAATCTGTCAAGTCGCACATACTTATCTTCCTCGATGCGTGAGAGATTACGGATATGTGAAATCTGAGTATGCTGTGTGTGCTCAAGGTAAAAGAGTATTGCACCTGCAGCAATAATACCGTTCTTCAGATGCTCAACGCCAAATCCCTTGAGGTTCTTAGTTCCAAAATGAGTGGTAAGCTTCTTGTATGCAGTCTCGTCTGTATATATCCAGTCGTCCTGTTCATATACACAATACTTACTTCCGAAGTTACCCTCGAACATTAGTTTCTTGCCTCTCTCGTAGAGTACCTCCTTAGGGGCAATGTTCACAAGAAGCTTGTCTATGTAGTCTGTAGTTCCTTCGGCTGTAAGGAACTCACCAGTAGAGATATCAAGAAAGGCAACACCACATGCAGACTTACCGAAATGAACGGATGCAAGGAAGTTATTCTCCTTATAGTTCAACACATTGTCGCTAAGAGCTACACCAGGAGTAACAAGTTCCGTGATGCCACGCTTAACAAGTTTCTTGGTAAGTTTTGGGTCTTCAAGCTGGTCGCATATTGCAACACGCTTTCCTGCACGGATAAGTTTTGGCAAATATGTGTCAAGAGCATGATGAGGGAAACCAGCCATAGCCGTACCGCTTGCACTTGTTCCAGCCACGCTGCTTCGCTTGGTAAGAGTGATACCAAGGATATCAGCCGCTACACTTGCGTCCTCATTATATGTTTCATAGAAATCTCCGCAACGAAACAGAAGTAAAGCATCAGGATGCTTTGCTTTCAGATCATAGAACTGTTTCATCATCGGGGTCAATTCTTCTTTCTTTGCCATTTTTTTAATTCCTCTTTGGTTAAAAACACGCAAAGTTAATAAAACAAAGTATAATTATATTAAAGTAAATTAAAAATATGTAAAAAAGAGCTTCATAATAGGTAATATAACTAATAAAACAAAAAAATCTTACTACTTTTGCATTCGAATTCATAATTATGACAAACAAAGCAAGGTACATATTATTTTCAACTCTATATCTGGCTTTATCATTAAGCATAAATGCGCAGCAGATAGAGGCTACCCGCCAAAATGATTTGGATATGACGGGAGCACCTATCTTTTCGCATGGATGTTACTACACAGGTATGGTGGAAGATCATGGAGAAATGATACCGAGTTTTGCATATTCCGACTTTTATGTATTCAAGAAACTTGTGTTCAAGAATGCACGTGAGGCGAGGAAATACTACAAGATAGCCAACAACATCAAGAAGGTTTATCCTATAGCATGTGAGATAAAGCGAACACTTGACAAGACTATTGCTCATCTCGACTCACTTCCAGACAAGAAGTCAAGAGACGAGTATATGAAACAAGCAGAAAAAGAACTGAAAAAGGAATACACCCCAAGACTCAAGAAGCTGACATTCTCACAGGGTAAGCTACTTATCAAACTGATTGACCGTCAATGTAACCACACAAGTTACGAACTCATCAAGATGTATATGGGTAGCTTCAAGGCTGGATTCTACAACACCTTTGCAAGTCTTTTCGGCGCAAGCCTCAAAAAGGAATACGATGCTGAGTGTGATGACCGCCTCACAGAGCGTTGCATCCTTTTGATTGAGTCAGGACAAATGTAGGCTCCTTCGGAGAGTTAAAAGTTAAAAATGAAAAGTTAAAAGTTGAGTTCTTAAGTTTTTAAGTTCTTAAGTTTTTAAGTTTACACATAATAGCAGGATAATACAAATGAGATAAATATACAACATGAACAAAGTAATCATTTCAACAGATATAAAGCAGACTCTTACGGAAGCTGTAGAATCTGTAAAGCACGACAAGCTGTTTCTTTTAACAGACGAGACAACACAGGCTCTTTGCTATCCTGTTGTCAAGGATATTCCTTGTATGAAGGATGCCATCAATATCGTCATAGGTGCTACAGATACACATAAGACACTTGAGACACTTGCAAGCGTATGGACACAGTTGGGCAATGGTGGTGGTACACGTCACTCCCTTTTGGTGAACCTCGGAGGAGGAATGGTTACTGACCTCGGCGGTTTTGCAGCAAGCACATTCAAGAGAGGAATAAAGTACATCAATATACCTACCACACTCCTTTCTATGGTTGATGCAAGTGTAGGCGGCAAGACAGGCATCAACTTCAACGGACTCAAGAACGAGATTGGTGTATTCAACTCACCAGAGGTTGTCATCATTGATACAGAGTTCTTGAAGACTCTCGACCATGAGAACATTTGTTCGGGCTATGCAGAGATGATTAAGCACGGACTCCTCGTGAGCGATAAGCTTAAAGATAAGACACAGGTTAACGGGAAGGACTATACTGACTTCGGACTTCTTCTCAATTTCGACCTTGACAACGTGGATTACCCGCTTCTCGGACAGATGGTAGGTGCAAGTGTTGCTATCAAGGAGAAGGTGGTAGAAGAAGACCCATTTGAGCATGGCATACGTAAGGCACTCAATCTTGGACATACTGCAGGACACGCTTTCGAGAGTTGGGCACTCACACGTAAGCCTTATCTCCACGGCTATGCTGTTGCATGGGGTATCATCTGCGAACTTTACCTCTCTTGTGTCAAGACAGGTTTCCCTACTGACAAGATGCGTCAGACAGTACACTTCATTAAGGAGAACTACGGCACTCTTCCTATTACTTGTGACGACTACGAAGAACTATTCGAGTACATGACTCACGACAAGAAGAATACCGCAGGAATAATCAACTTCACTCTCCTTGGTAATATTGGCGATATTCGCATCAACCAGACAGCAGACAAGAAAGAGATATTCGAGATGCTCGACTTCTTCCGCGAAGGGTAATATTTAATGAGTAATGAGCAATGAGTAATGAGCAATGAGTAATATTTAATGAATAATTAGAAATTATAAATTGTTTAAAAAGCAAGGAACACAAAGTGCACATTAATAATATCCGAATTATCGGTGTCCTCTATGTTAAAACAATGCCATCCAAGTACAAGTTGTACCTGGATGGCATTATTACTAATTATTAATACAGACCGATTTGTTTGTAGTTCGTGACAACTCGTCCTGTCTTTATGTCAAAAACGTCCCGAAGCATTCCCGAACAATCCCCGAACCATTCCCGAACCATCATGATGTAAGTTGGGGGCTCACAAACGAACGGAATATGTTCATCAACCTCATAAAATACTCTACCAACCATTCTTGAGTTATGTATTGCACGTTGCAGACATTAACTCAAAACTTCTCAACTGGAGCATGCAAAAGTTGAGGTATTAATTACTAATGTCTCATTACTTACAGCACTCAGGGAGGCGGATGATGATTGGGAACTCGCTTGCGTTGTAACGAGTCTGCTTAACATCTGTTGAATAAGTCTTAGTGAAAGAGTTATACTTAGCATAGCTGAGAACTGTCTCCTTGTCTGTATATACTACTGAGTAAGCAGAAACTGGAACCCAATCAGAGTTTTCATCACTCCAACGTGAAGCAACCTTGTTGACTACACGTCCTTCGTTATCGAGAATATAATCGTGCTTGATAAGTTCGCCGTCAACCATTGTCTGAACTGATGAGCGATTAGCTGACTTAGCTACTTCAACAACCTTAGCTGCATTAGCCTCATTTGTATCCTTAGACTCTGCGTTTGCATTGATTGTAAACATTGCTGATGCGATAACTGCTGCGATAACCTTGATAGTCTTCATAATCTTCAGAACCCCTCTTAACTTCTTTTTTATTATTAGAAGAACGCCATGCGGGTCATTGGGCGTATATTATTTCTTTATTATTATCTTTTCTCTTTGTCATCAGAAACATCGTTGTTTCCTTTTGACATTGCAAAGATATGGAGGTTTTCGCTCTTCGCATGGAGATTTTCATCACAAAAGGTACGGTTGTAAAAATATTTTACAGATTAGCGTAAAAATATTTTACATAGTGTACTAAGTGTGTGGTACACTATAATGTTTTAGGCGCATTTTTAGGTACTTATATTTTATCTATAGTAGAATAAATAATACAAAGTGGGTCTTACTATAACACTATATTACGCCATATAATTATATATAAATGTAAAAAACAAAAAGGGCGAAACCCACTAATGAGTTTCGCCCTTGATAATATTTATGAGTTTTATAGTTTATAGTTTTTGGCTGATAACTTTACTAAAGTCATTCAAACCATATAACCATATAACCAAAAAGCTCAGAAATCTTAGAGTCAATTTACTTTACGAATACCTTCTTTACAGTACCGTCAGACATACGAACGATGTTGATACCCTTGCCGAGCTTATCAGCACGTGCACCAGATACTGTGAAGAATTCAGAAGCTTTTGCATCAGCAGCTGTCTCTGCAGCAACCTCGTCAATAGCTGTTGGAACAGTCTCTCCATGATAGATGAGCTGGAAGTTGTCAACACATACCCAAGTCTGATCTGTAAGTTCAACACGTACACCGAATGTGAGAGTTCCGTCTGTTACCTGCAAAGAGATAGACTCTGTTGCTGGAGAACCTGAGTTATCCTTATTAGAGAACTCAATCTCCTTGTCATTAGCAAAGATTACAGCATTTTCAGCCTCGCAGAATGCATCAACGCTGAGAGTATAGTAACCATTTGGAAGATACTTCAAAGTCTGGTGGAGGTTCACATTACCATTTGCGTGCCACTTCTCACAATAAACATCACCAGTCTTTCCGAATGAAGAGTTATCCTGAGCCTTCATCTTGATGCTACCTTCGTTTACCCATCCCTTAAGACTTTCCTCATCTTTCTTATTCTCCTCGAATGAAGGGTTGATGATAACAGAAGTAAAGTCAACAGATTCCTCTGAAGCACCATTATAGTCTGGCATACGGAGCTTAGCGCTGTACTCGTATGCCTTTTCGAGCAAGGCTATTCCCTCTTCAGTTGAGAAAGACAAGTCGTTGTAACCACCTTCAAGATCCTGATAAAGCTTATTTGATGCTTTGAGAAGCTCATCATTTGTTGAAACAGTCTTTTCATACGCATCATTCAAGTCTTCCATCTGCTTAGCAATCTCCTTATAGATTGCTTCGTTCTCCTTCGCAGCATCAAGAGCCTGTACAAACTCTTCAATTGCAGCGAACTTATCGTCACCCGTTGCAGACATAGCCTTAGCGTAAGCAGCATCTACAGCTTCCTTAAGCACACCATATACATATGTTTCTGCACTTGTATATTTCGTAGCATCATTTGCACGATCTTTAATCACATCACTTACAGCATTTGCATCCTTGCCAAGATATGTGAGACGGAAGTTGTCCCAGATTGTCCAACGACCTTCTACTGTACCCTTAGACTTGATACCAACCTTGAGTACACCGTCCGTAACAATACCAAATACTACGTTCTGATAATCACCCTTTGTGAAAGCGTTAGAAGCTGAATTCTGTCCGTTTGGACAGAAAAGGCCATTACCAAGGTCTGTACTATTGTTCTCAAGATTCTCGTCATAAGTATGCTCAGCAATATTCTTTACAGGAGTTGTAAGAGAGTTAACATATATTGAAGCAAGAATCTCGTCATTAACACCGTTTACATAGTTTTCGTATGATTTCTTTGTGTCGTCTGTTGGACGGTAGAATGCCTGAACACTAAGTTCATAAACACCATTTGGAACACCTGTTACAACCTGATAGAAGTCGAAGTTGTCATTCCAACGCTCACAATTCAAGTTAGAAGGTAGTCCATCAACCTTACCATCAGCCATTGACTTGTCATGCTCCCAACCTGTAAGACGCTCATCGAAATTAGGATTAACGAGAAGATTTGTACAATCAGAACCTGGGAGGAGACAAGTCTTCTTTACAACGTCAAGAGCCTTATTGATTTCCTCACACTTTGCAAGAATCTCTTCTGTTGAGAGATTTTTCTCTGAAATGATAGTGAAGATTTCGCCTTCATCATAAGAGTCAAAAAGTTCATCAGCAGCAGCACCTTCATATCCATCATCATAAATATCACTAATCTGCTCTACAATCTTATGGAACTTAGCGTATGCAGAGAGACTCTCGCTGAGTGAAGCCTGTGCAGCAGCAAACTGCTCATTGAAAGCAAGGATTTCATCTACTGTAGTGAACTGACTAAGATCTGTGTCAAGAAAAGCATTGTAAGCCTTTATCAATGAAACCTGAGCAAATGTTTCTTCTTCATCATATCTTGCTGAGTTCTCAATAACATTATTCATCCAGTAAGCGTATGAAGCTACAGAGTTACCGAGATAAACGAGCTTAGCATCATCAATACCAACCCAGTTCTGGATAGTCTTTGGCATATCCAAACCAACCTCAAGAGTTCCGTCTGTAACCTGGGCATAAACTGTGTATGAAGTCATGTCACCAGAAGTAACTTCAACGCGTGAATTGCCTGCATAAACGTAGCATCCATTGCCACCGTTTGTTGCAGCAGAGAGTGTGAACTCATATACTCCGTTTGGAAGACCTGTGATTGGAACATACTGCTTTCCTGAGAATGGGTCACCATTCCAAGCCTCAAGGAATGTTGTCTGATCACCCAACTTACCTGCTGTACCATTAGTCTGGTAGTTCTGTGCCTTATGAGTACGCTGCCATACACCAGCACCTTGATTTGACTCGAAGTCAGCCTCTGGAATATATGTTTCAGTCAAATCCTGTGGATTGTCTGGAGTAACCTGATTCTCCTTGAAGTTGTTGATTGCAGCCTGCAAAGTCTCATTAGCTGCCTTCATCTCATCAAGAGTAGCAGCAGCATTCTCATAAACAGCAGTTGCAGCTTTTACAGCCTCAGTAAGACCGAGGTCAGCAGCCTCACCAATCTTATTCTCGAGAGCAAGAGCATTCTCGTAGATGCTGTTTTTTACCCAATACTGATTGTATGCTTCCTTTGAAACAATCCACCAACTGATGTAGTTTACAGAAGCAAACTCTGGGTCAGTAAACTTAACGTAGGTAAGATTGTCACCATTTGCATCAATACCAAGTGGGCTATCTACGTTAAATGAACTATGACTAAAGATTTGGTACGATCCATCATCCTGCTTGACAACATCGAAGTAGATATCACCATTATCTGCCCAGTCAACCCAGCAATCGCCAGTTTCGAAATGCGCATAAACATTGAACCACTTGCTCTTTGATTCAACCGAGTCACGGAATGTAACTCCCAACTCAGTATTATCAAAGATACACTTGTAACCCTCTGGTCCGATAGATGCGTGAGTTCCGTAAGTATTACCTCCGAGGAAGAATCCCTTTCCATCGCGGTTATACAGATAAACTGTATCACCATAGACCAAATCCTGATGCGCTGGAATAGGTTTTTCCCATTCCACAGCTGAAGCACCAACAGTCATCATTGTTGATGCAAATAAGAAAAGTAACTTTTTTCTCATAAGATTAGTATTAAATTAGTAAATAGTGCTATTATTAGTCTTAGTTTAGCAAGTTAGTACATAATAAATGAACTTTGCAAATATCCATAATTAAAATGACAACGCAAAAGAATCTAAAGACTATTTATAGCAATATAGTACCACCTGCATTATATTTTCATTTTTACATATACCATATACTATGAAATTGTCACTTAGAAAACATAACACATCCCTTAATACTACTAATCATCCTAACTATGACTCGCTGTGAAGTCAGAACATATTATCCACATTCCACAGAGTAAATAGCCAAGGAGACACACGAGTGGGGCGACTTTGATACGGATGTCGCTGAAGATTTCGGGACAGTACGTTTCCTCTGTTGTACCTTCGCCACTCATAAGGAAAAAGCCGAGAAGGATTGATGCAATTCCTATGATAAGGACTATATAATTGATTCGTTTCATATGTTTTTTCTTTTGGAAGTAAAATGGAGTTAGAAGGAGTTAAAAGAAGTAAAAAGACGATGGCCTGCTCGTCTATTTGTTCCTACATGGTAACGTCTCTTTACTCCATTTTACTTCTATTTACTACTCTTTACTACTATTTTTTATTTCTTCAATCCAGTGGATTGTCTGTAGTTCATACTCTATGTCATTCTTCCTGATGGTCTGTTGAGACTGCGGAAGGGACAAATACCATGCAAGGTATTCGCGGCTACGGCATTCAAGCTGTTGAAGGATGGCTTTACAATTTGTGGTGTCACCAATGAGACGATAAGCTGTAACAAGTTCGAGAGAACCATCATATACCGCATAAGGTAGGTTGTATGACGGTAGTTCCCTTGCACACTTGTCAAGAACGGCTTTAGCCCTTGTTGTGTCACCCTTCGTCGCAAATGCCATGGCAAGGGATGCGAACTGTCTGCGATGTCCTATACTCATCTTGTATATCTGCTCGTCTATGTATATGCAACGTTGTGACAAGTTGCCATAGTGGTAACGATTCATGAGATTATCGTACATCCGTTCTGTATCTATCGGAACGTTGCGCGCATATCTGTCATTAGCCTCAAACGTGAACGGCGTTATACGCCAGTTGATGCCTTCCTGCACAAAATGCGTGTAAAGGTTGCCATATTGACTTGAACCTACCGTACTTGCCACGTATATAGGACGTGAGAAGTTGACGGAAGCGATAATATCAAGCATCATGAGATAACTCTTCAACACGCTACCCTGCCCCTTGAAACTTATGTCCATGTGGTCAGGAACGTCCATACCTTCTGGTATCATCATTCCAGAGTGACGGACTGCCGCCTTATCTACCTTTATATATAGTGTGTCGCTTGGCACACATGATGGCAGATTGTCCACAAACGTGCGATACTCTGTTGGTATGTCTTCCTTCAGCAGGAACTTGTGAATGGCATTCTGATACTCGAACGGTTCATCACCCCATATACGTCTGGCTGTTTCGGGTTCTTCATCATACATCTTTTCTACAAGTTGCTTTACCGTAATGGCTGTGTCACCAAGATAGATAGTTGGATTGACCTCCACACGTTCGTGCTGTCCTTCGGCATATTGACGTGCATTCCATGTGACAGGAAGCGGTGATGACGAATAGGCAGGACGTTTCATCTGGTCAATGTACCACGATGTCTGGAGATAACTGAGGTTGCACACACGCACATCGGTACGCTTGCCCTCAACGTCCTGATTGTACCACAGAGGGAAGGTATCGTTGTCGGCAAAGGTAAACACAATGCCGTCATGTGGAACGGTTTCAAGGTAGTTGAGTCCAAAGTCGCGACAAGCATAGCGGTCAGAGCGGTCATGGACATCCCACGTCTGGCTAACCATCTGCAACGGTATGGCGAGTGCAGGAACAATCGTCACTAACGCAGGAATAAGCTTAGATGTCATCCCTGTTTTCAACCAAGAGAAGATAGCAGGTATTCCAAGTCCGCACCAGATAGCAAAGGCATAGAACGAGCCGACATAAGCATAGTCACGCTCACGAGGTTCGCAAGGCGTCTGGTTGAGGTATAGCACTATGGCTATTCCCGTCATAAAGAAAAGAAAGAATACTACCCAAAACTGCTGTATGCCTTTACGTCCACATCCGAACGCCTGCCACATGAGTCCGATAAGACCTATTATCAACGGAAGGCAATAGAACACGTTGTGTCCCTTGTTGTCCTTCAACTCAGAAGGGAGCAGTTCCTGCTTTCCAAGCATGGCATCGTCTATGAACGAGAAGCCCGTAATCCAGTTACCATGTTCACGCACTCCCGTACTATGCCTGTCATTCTGCCTGCCTGCGAAGTTCCACAGGAAGTAACGCCAGTACATGAAGTTAATCTGATAAGAGAATAAGAAGCGCAGATTGTCCGCCTGAGTAGGTATGCTCGCCTGACGTGTGCCTACGGTAGGAATGACGTAGTCCACATTCTTCTTATGAACCTCGCCCAACCATTGCTCATACTCTGCCTTGTGACGTTCGTCATATATGCGAGGGAAAAGCATACACTGGTCGGCAGGATAAGCAAGGTCGAAGTTCTCAAACACCACAATGTACTCGTCCTTCTCGTCATCGGATGCCTTAACCTTCTTACGATACACAGGACGGCGATTGATGGTCTCATACTTTAGTTGTCCGTCCTTCTCCACTATGTTAGGCGAGGATGCGTATGTAGGTCCCCACAGCAGCGGCTTGTCGCCATACTGCTCACGACCGATGTACTCACGTAGTGTAAACACATCTTCCGGCGAGTTCTGGTCCATAGGTGTGTTGGCAAGCGAGCGTATGACGATGACCGTATATGACGAGTAGCCGATGAGCATCATGGCAATACTGAGCAACGTGGTATGAAGAAAGCGTGGAGTGAAGAAGCGCATTACCCTCTTCTTGTCAGTATGTCTGCTGAAGTATATGCCTGCTATGAGCGATGAAGTAAGAATGGCGATGAACACCCACACTCCAGTATTGTAAGGCATACCGAGAGTGTTGGTAAAGAACAGTTCGAACCATCCTGCCACGATGAGTACGCCGGGCACTATGCCGTAAAGCACAATGGCAACAAGTATGAATGAGACAAGTAATGCTGCGACCGTACCCTTGACAGTCACATGACTGGTCTTCTTGTAGTAATAAACAAGCACTATGGCAGGTATGCACAAGAGATTGAGCAGATGCACGCCTATGCTCAGACCTATGAGGTAACAGATGAATACTATCCAGCGGTCACTCCTTGGATTGTCAGCCTCATCCTCCCACTTGAGGATAAGCCAGAACACGAGTGCTGTAAAGAAACTGGAGAAAGCATATACCTCACCCTCTACGGCAGAGAACCAGAACGTATCGCTCCATGTATAAATGAGCGAGCCACACACTCCTGATGCCATGATGGCAATGGTCTGTGGCGTAGATGGTGTGAGACCCTCTTTTATTATGAGTGCCTTGACAAGATGTGTGATAGTCCAGAAGAGGAAAAGGATACACCCAGCCGACAGGAGTGCTGACATCGTGTTTATCATCCTTGCCACTTGTGACGAGTCGCTTGCAAACTGACTGAACACATTACCTACAAGCATAAAGAATGGCGCACCCGGAGAGTGTCCAACCTCCAGTCGTGATGCTGCACAGATAAACTCAGGACAATCCCAGAAACTTGCCGTTGGCTCAACCGTGGAGCAATACGTGAATGCTGCCACGGCAAACATGAGCCATCCAATGATGTTGTTGATTACTTTGTACGTTTTCATATCTCGATGTTTTTTTGCGCAAAAGTATTGAGTATATGAAACACAGGCAAAAAAAGTAACTGACATTTGTCTGACAAATGAGTTTGTTAGTTTGTAAGTTTTTAAGTTTGTGAGTTTGTTAGTTTGTAAGTTTTTTAGTTTGTGAGTTTTTTAGTTTTTGTGGATGGGGGAAGTTTTTAAGTTCGGTTTTAATCGTACAGGTTAAAATAATTGGAGCGTTCCGTACAGCACGGGACGCTCCAATACGTTGAGTTAAAAGAATTGTTTAGAATCCACCGTTGTCATCACCACCCGGAATTGGTGTATCACCACCAGAGTTAGTACCGCCACCATTATCGACAACGATATCTTCCTCGTCCTCAACAGGAGCACCAGTCCTGGCATCTACCTTTTGCCAACTGACCTGACGTGCGAACTCCTGACTGAAACTGATGCTGACAGATGCGCCAAGACGGCTCTTGCCCTTGTTTGCTGTCAACATCTTGGCGGTAGCAACGAAAGGTTTACCGTCCTTGTCCACTCCATCCTTTACCGATGCGTTCAAGTTAGGGTAAATGGTGAGGAACTGGTCACCGAGAGAAACACGGAAACCCTTGAGCACGTTCAACTGAACCGTCTTCATGAATTCCTCAACAGCAGCTCTCATGAAAGACTGCTCGATACTCGTGTTGCGACATGCTTCTGCGCACACTTCATTGAAAGACAATGTTCCGTTTGGAACTGGTACTGCATACCAACTATGCGTACCGACCTTGGAGTTTTCCTTGGCATAATACTTAAGTTTTGCCATAATATAAAAGGTTTAGTTAATCACTTCCGGGAGGGTCTTAAACAGGCTGCTTTTTGAGGCGTTTAGAGTTAGTGGGAAACTATAATAGAGTTAGTGGGTAACTGCAATACAGTTAGTGGGTAACTCAAAAGCACCTTGTTTTCAAGTATAATATACTTTCCAACAAACTATCTTTCACCCTCCTTCGATGATTCGCTGCAAACATAAGTATTTATAACGATACCACGCATAAATTGTAACATAGTTTAACATTAGCTATACCTTATTTTGTATTATTTAAACATTAAAGGAAGAAAGAAAACAAAATTTAACGACCTGTACGGTTGAAACTGTATGTTGTTTTTTGCCGCAGTGCGGCCAGTTAAAAAAACATGGTAAAAACCAAATAAAATCAAAAAAAACATGTTTTTTCTTGTTTTTGTTCTGTTTCTTGACTGTTTTTTTAATATG
>JAFYAT010000017.1 GCA_017540585.1 Bacteroidaceae bacterium
GAAATAGTCATTTAGTCATTTTAGTCATTAGTCAAAATCATTTTCGGATAGTCCGAAAACCGCACAATATAATAAAAATATATATTTTTATTATATTGTGAGCAAAATCAGAGTGTGAAATCGATTTTGACTAAATGACTAATGACTAAAATGACTGAAAACGCAGCATTTGTCTTAACACCCACAAAAACAGAGACATTCAAAAAAATACAAAAAAAATGAAAAAAAGTTGGCAAAACATTCGAAATGCGCAATGGGATATTCATATCTTTGCAGCGTGAAAGAAAGAAGGACGGACCCTCCCCCGCCCCCTCCCTGAATGGAGGGGAGTAGTTACCACAGGGACAAGCGATGAGGACTCAAAGAACTAAAGTGGAAGTGGAAGTGAAAAGTGAATAGTGAAAAATATATTTTACCCCGTTCGCAGATAACTCCTCTCCGCAAGAACTAAAAAAACTTAAAAACATAGAAACTCAAAACTCCGCGAGAACTAAAAAACTCAAGAACTTAAAAACATAAAAACTCAAATCTCCGCGAGAACTAAAAAACTTAAGAACTTAAAAACATAAAAACTCAAAAACAAAAAGCCGTTCAGAACGGTTGTTCCAAACGGCTGATTATGAAATTCAATAGAGAAAGACTGACGGACACAATTTTGACTTTTCAATTGTAAACGACTAATTATCAATTACAAAATCGAAAAATTATCAATTGTAAAATGCTAAATAGCCAATCGTAAAATCACGAATTTGTGAGATTGCAAATCGTAAAATCGTCAAATCGTGAATTTGTGAGATTTGTCCCCTAAAATCACTCCTCGCCCTCAGCCTTCTTCTTTGTACCGAGTCTTCTGCGCTTTGGCTTCTCCTCCTTTACAGGCTCATTAGCCTTGACACCGGCAAGCTCTGCATCGATAAGGATACGTCCACAGTACTCACATACGATGACCTTCTTGCGCATACGAACATCAAGCTGGCGCTGTGGTGGAATCTTGGCGAAGCAACCGCCGCACGCATCACGCTGAACGTAAACGATACCGAGACCGTTGCGTGAGTTCTTACGGATACGCTTGAATGCCATAAGGAGACGTGGCTCGATAGTAACCTCGAGAGCCTTAGACTTCTCACGGAGCTTCTCCTCCTCAGCCTTTGTCTCAGCCACGATTTCGTCAAGCTCGTTCTTCTTGAGGTCGAGATCCTGGCAACGCTCATCGAGGAGCTGCTCGCTCTGACGGAGAGCATCTTCCTTGCGACGCATATCGTTGTTTGTCTCACGGATACGCTTCTGACAAAGTTCAATCTCAAGGTTCTGGAACTCAATCTCCTTGCAGAGAGTGTCGTACTCACGGTTGTTTGACACATTGTCAAGGTGAGCCTGATAGTCACGGAGCTTCATTGAAGCCTCATCTATCTTGCGATGAAGGTCGTTGTTCTTAGCATAAAGCTCGTCAAGCTCCATGTTAGTGTGCTCGATACGAGTGCGAAGACCCTCAATCTCATCCTCAAGGTCCTGAACCTCAAGTGGAAGTTCACCACGAAGAATCTTAATCTTGTCAATCTCAGAAAGCATTGTCTGAAGCTGATAGAGATTGCTAAGCTTCTCCTCTACCGACATGTCGATAGCGCTATCTTTTTTCTTTGCCATTTTATAGATATTTAATTGGATTTGTTTCTACTGTCGTGTGGAGCACCTTCAAGTCGGGCGCCACCTTATTTATAATACTCTGGAGAATGTCCATCGTATATTGTTCGCTCTCAAAGTGTCCAAGCTCCATGAGGAGGATGCTGTCATCGTAGCCGAAGAATCGGTGGTAGCCAATCTCGCCCGTCAGGAACACATCGGCACCCTTTGCCACTGCCTTGGGAATGAGGAATGCACCTGCTCCGCCACAGAGAGCCACTCGGCGGATGGCACGAGGCTCACGCTTATTGTACCTCACGCATCCCACGTGGAACGTGTCCTTCACCTTGTTCAGGAACTCGTCCGCAGAGAGTGCTTCGGGCAGTTCGCCAACGACACCCTCGCCAGCGTCATACCCTTCCTTTGGGCTTAGCCACTCCACATCATGGAGGCCGAGACGCTCAGCAATCATGTGGTTCACTCCCCCACGTGCACTGTCGAGGTTGGTGTGAGCCGAATAGATGGTGATGTCGTTCTTTATTGCCTTGACGACACACCTTTCTATATAGTCGCGCCCTGCAATCGACTTGAGCGGACGGAAGAGCAGCGGATGGTGACTCACCACCATGTTGCATCCCTTGCGGATGGCCTCATCTATCACATCCTCAGTCACGTCAAGACACAACAATGCCCCTGACGCATCTGCATCCTCTGCTAATCCAATCTGCAATCCCGCATTATCGTAGCCGTCTTGCAGGGCCAGAGGAGCGAACTCTTCAAGGGCACCTATAATTTGCCTAATTTTCATCTCTAAAAATCTTTTTAGCGATTTACGCTTGCAAAGATACGAATAATATTTAGTTTCTCAATCATTTACCCCAAGATTTTTTCTCATACCGTATTATTTTTGCAAACACCCATTATTGTTTTGCCGTCAAGCACGCAAAAAAAGAAAATGCACCTTCGGTGCTGTTTTGGCACGAATTATCGCCAATTAACCACGAATTTTCATAAATAATTAATATGCAAGTTGGGGATAAGTTTTTTCGCCCAAATAAACATTGCCACACGTAACTTGCTATTTTTAATCTCCCACACACAGAGGTCACTGAGATTCTTTCCTCCGAGTTTTTATGAGCACACGAAGGTCGCAAGTGCTCCAAAGAGGGCACGGAGGAGACTCTTTCCCCAGCCCTCCCCCTCTATGGGGAGGGAGACTAATGCAATAGAGTCTTGTCCCGAATGGAAAACTTAGAGTGAACTCCAAGGAGCACGAGCGACCTCCGAGAACTCCTAATGTATCAGCGAATTATGTATAAAAACTCTGTGCGCTCCGTGGCTCCATGGGGAAATTAAAAATTTTTTCACCTGTTTTTAATTGTTTTTCTCTGTTTTTCCTTCGTCCGCACCTTGGGTGCGACACCCGCTCTTGACAATTATCAACAAATTCACATTTTTCAGCATTTTTCTTTCAAAATGTTTGGTCAGAAAGGATATGTGCCATACATTTGCAGTGTCTTATTTGAGTAGTACACTAAAACACCAATAAAATATGTTATCAGTAAAAAATATTTCATTTGGCTATTACAGCACAAGAAAAGTAATCAGCAACCTTTCGCTCGAGCTTAACGACGGAGGCGTGTACGGTCTCCTCGGCAAGAACGGAACAGGAAAGAGTACCCTACTCTACCTCATCATGGGACTTCTCCGTCCGCAGGAGGGCACAATCACATTTGACGGACACGACACAAGCGAGCGCAACCCTGACGCTCTTCAGGAAATGTTCATCGTACCTGAGGAATACAACGTGCCAAGCATCCCACTACTCGACTACGTGAAGGCTCTCCAGCCTTTCTATCCTAACTTCGACCTCCAGATTCTCAAGGATTGTCTCGAGGTGTTCGACATGCCAATAGACATCAACCTCGGTTCACTCTCCATGGGTATGAAGAAGAAGGTCTATATGTGTGTGGCACTTGCTGCACGAACAAAGCTCCTGCTCATGGACGAGCCAACCAACGGCCTTGACATCCCATCCAAGAGCCAGTTCCGCAAGGTCATCGCCAAGGGAATGCGTGAAGACCAGATAATCATCATATCAACTCACCAGGTAAAGGACGTTGAGCTTCTCCTCGACCACGTGACGATAATCGACGACAACAAGGTTCTCCTCAATGACGTCATCGATGTGGAAGAGCCAGTGAACCTTGAGGAACTGTTCCTCAAGACGATAGAGAAATAAGGCCCCCTCCCGACCTCCCCGTGGGGGAGGAGAAAGAGATACCAAGGGGACAATGGGGACAAACAATAATTACAAACTGACTGAAAGTCAAAAAGGACACGATTATGATTGAGGCAATTCTTATGTTCCTCTTCTTATAAGAGTCAAAATTAAAAAGTGAAAAGGTTCTACAAGAATTCGTGTGGGAGTTGTTTTTAGCCACGAATTACACGAATGCCATCCGGGCGATTGACGGGCTAAAAAGATTCGTGATATTCGTAATTGCACAAGCAATTCTTCGTGTAATGAAAACAGCCTTGAATTACAAATTTCGTGTAAATTAGTGTAATTCGTGGTTGAAAAAAAACTTGTAGAGCAAACATTAAAAGTTAAAAATAAAATTAAGAGCTTTCATGGTTTCTAAATCTTAACTCTTAATTCTTAATTATAAAAAGGCATTATGGATTTCAATAAAGAAAGATTCTTAAATTTCGGTCGCTACGACCTCATCATAAACAAGTCATTCTACCGCACGATGGCGCTCATCTGCATCTTCGGCTCAACGGGAATAGCATTCGTTGCATTCTTCGGCCGCTGGTTGACGGCAAACGCTTTCAATAGTATAGACATAGAACAGCTACAAGACTTTTGGTCATACAAGGATGTGACCATTACTGCCCTTGTACTTATTATGTTCACGGGCATCATGCACGTCATCTTCGCAGGATGCGCGTTCCACAACCTTCGCAACAAGCAGGGAAGAATATCCGAACTTACCCTCCCAGCCACAAACCTTGAGAAGTACGCTTGGCATCTTGGCTTGGTGATAATAGGAGGCACACTGGCTATCATTCTCAGCCTCGTATGCTCTGATGCCTTGAACGCCTTGCTCAACCTCATCTTCCACCCTTTGGAATATCAGAACTCAATCATCTACTCAATCTATGAGCTCATGTCATTCCGCTACACATACGTCAACGGCACAAGCTTGGCTGACATGGAGGAAATGCAAGGATTACTCAGCGCAATACGATTCATGTCAATCGCAATGTCAGTGTCAGGATTTGCTTTCTTCGTACTTGGCAACGCCATCAAGTATAAGTACAACATCATCCTAACGTACATCACATTTGAGTTCTCAATGTCAATACTCACAATCATTGCGATATTCATCATCAAGAGCCTTGCAGAGAACGATTCAATCCAGATCAATTCAGGAGAGGAAGCACTTGCCTACGTCAAGGCATCAGCCAACATCGTAGCAATACTCAACTACCTTCTCACAGTACTCTACTTCTGGTTGAGCTACAAACTTTACAAAAAGGCTCAAATCACGAGCGGTTGGAACAAATAAACAGTATTTTTATGGATTTTAAGGATAATAAAGCAATATATTTGCAAATAGCAGACTATCTTTGCGACGAGATTCTCCAAGGTAAATACCTGGAGGAGGAACGCATCCCATCCGTAAGGGAATATGCGTCAATCGTCGAGGTGAATGTCAACACCTGTATGCGCACATACGACTGGCTACAGAACCAAGACATCATATTCACCAAGAGAGGCCTCGGCTATTTCGTGGAAAAGGGTGCAAAGGACGCCATCCTCGCCATGCGAAAGAAAGACTTCTTCGAGGACTTCATCCCAGAGCTGAGCCGAAAGATGCAGACACTCAGCATCAGCCCTGAGGAACTCGTGGAAGAGCTGAAGAAAATTCATAATTCTTAATTCATAATTCATAATTAAGAGTTAAGAGTATAAGCGACACGACTATAGTTTTTGCACAATGTGCCTATTAGAAAAACAGTAAAGAACTTTTCTCACTGACCAACGGGAAGTAAACAGAACAAAAACAAGAAAAAAACATGTTTTCTTTTGTTTTACTATGTTTTCTTTTGTTTTTCTAATTGGCCGCTTGGCGGCAAAAACACATAATCAAAAGCTAACAACAAAGAATTAACATCACAAAACTACAGACATCATGAAATTCAGAACTATCCTTTCAGCAGCAACGATAGCCGTAGCCGCTGTAATAACAACATCATGCGGAATGTCGTCCCACGACATCAAACTTATATTGAACGGCTCAGAAGACGCTGACGGCTATCGCGACTCAGGCAAGTGGGGCGAGGTGACCGACAAGACAATAAACGTCGGCCAGCAGTTCAACGCCATTCTTATCAACGGCGGTTGCAACGTCGATTTCACACAGAGTGACAGCATAAGCCTTGTGGCACACGGCAACGAGAAAGCCATCGAAGCCTACGAGATAAAGGTGAAGGACAGCACACTCATCATCAGCAGGAAGAAGGAGTACAGCAATCGTCTCACCATTCCTAAGATTACGCTCAACCTCTCACATCCAGAGATAAACGACGTACACATCAATGGTGCCGGAGACATCGACTTCAAGGAGGATTATAATATAAAAGGTGCACTCAATATCAACATCAACGGAGCGGGCGATATGGAAGCCAAGAAGATTGAATGCGACGAGTTCTGCATCAATGTCAATGGAGCTGGCGACTTCATCTCAAAGAAGATTACTTGTAACAAGAAAGCCGAATTCACAATATCAGGAGCTGGAGACATCGACTCAAACGTGAAGGCACAGAAAGTCAACACCACAATATCAGGAGCCGGCGACGCCAAGGTAGAAGTGGATTGCACCGACCTCTACGTGACAGTAATGGGAGCTGGCGAAATCGAACTAAAGGGTAAGTGCATCAACTTCCACAGAGGAACAACAAATTTCAGTTCCATCGACAGCAAGAAACTTCAGTACAAGAAGAAGATTTGATTCAACCTGCACGGGTGCAGGGGTGCACAAAGGTGCCTATTAGAAAAACCTTAAAAGAAACAGAACAAAAACAAGAAAAAACATGTTTTCTTTTGTTTTCCTATGTTTTCTTTTGTTTTTCTAATTGGCCGCTTGGCGGCACGTACATGCCATTCGGAACGCATAAATTTGAAATTACAGATTTGACATCAAATCGGTTTAGTTTCAAAATTCAACAAAACAGTACAAAAACGCTTGAAACATCTATGTTTCGGGCGTTTTTCATTACAGTTTAACACCAAATTAAGCTTTTCGCACACTTTTTTTTCAAAATTATTTGCCAATTAGCAAAGAATGACTACTTTTGCATCAAGAAACAAAAACAAAGAAAAAAAGAACAAAGATGAGATCATTTTACGGCACATACTTTTATTACTACTTTTACTTTAGCAACAAGTAAGAGCGGGATTCTATGTGCACGATAAAACAAGATAACATCGGTGTAAAAAGAAATAATTCATCCCGCTCATACGAGCGGGATTTTTTTTTTAGCTTCGCTTCTGTAGTAAAGAGGAGTAAACAGAAGTAAAACGGAGTAAAAAGACGTTACTATGTTGGAACAAATTGACGAACTAACAATCGTCTTTTTACTACTTTTTACTCCTTTTAACTCCATTTAACTACGAAAAGAGCAAGTTGAAAACTCGCGATAAATAAATATAAAATATAATGAGAAGAATAGCAATACAAGGAGAAATCGGGTGTTACCACGACGTAGCGACACACCACTACTTCGAGGGTGAGGACATCGAGCTTATCTGCTGCAAGACGTTCGAGGACGTGTTCAGCGAGATGAAGAAGGACTCAGGTGTCGTCGGCATAATAGCCATAGAGAACACCATAGCAGGTTCGCTCCTTCACAACTACGAGCTGTTGCGCGAAAGCGGAATGCAGATTGTGGGAGAACACAAACTACGCATCTCACACTCCATCATGTGCCTCCCCGGACAGGATTGGGACGACATCAAGGAGGTGAATTCACACCCTGTGGCACTCATGCAATGCCGCGACTTCCTCAACCGTCATCCAGAGATGAAGATTGTGGAGACAGACGACACGGCAGGTTCAGCCAAGGCAATAAGCGAAAAACAGCTCCAAGGACATGCAGCAATATGTTCAAAGTTTGCAGCACCACTCTACGGAATGAAAATTCTCGAAGAGGGAATAGAAACGAACAAACACAACTTCACCCGCTTTCTCATCCTCGCCGACCCATGGCAGGCGGACACTCTCTGTAACCCACGACAGTCGAACAAGGCAAGCATCGTCTTCACGCTCGAAGACAACGAAGGCTCTCTCTCACAGGTCTTGTCCATCTTCTCATTCTATCACATCAATCTTACGAAGATACAGTCACTCCCTATCATCGGACGTGAATGGGAATATATGTTCTACGTGGATGTCTCCTACGACGACTACACACGCTATCGTCAGAGCATAGACGCCACCCGCCCTCTCACCAAGCAACTCAAGATTCTTGGAGAGTATAAGGAAGGAAAGAGCACAATATAATTCAGAATTAAGAATTCATAATTCAAAATTAAGATTTATAAATTATCCATTCTGAATTAAGAATTATCAATTATCAATTGTCAATTATCAATTAACAACAGCCATTCACCCCCACTGTCCGAATGGCCGCCCCCTTCGGGGGGCGGGGGGCTCTCCTATGATACAGCCAGCAGAAAGACTTCAATTGGTATCAGAATACTACTTCTCACGCAAGCTCAAGGAAGTAGCACAGTTAAATGCAGAAGGAAAGGACATCATCTCGCTTGCCATCGGCTCGCCCGACATGCCACCTTCACCAGAGACAATCAACGTGCTCTGCGAGAACGCACGCAAGGCAGATGCTCACGGCTATCAGCCAACCATCGGTATTCCTGAGCTCCGTTCAGCCATGGCTCGTTTCTACAAGCGTTGGTACGGAGTGGAACTTGACCCTGCAAAGGAGATTCAACCTCTCATCGGAAGCAAGGAAGGAATACTCCACGTCACTCTCGCACTCTGCAACCCGGGCGACAAAGTACTCGTGCCTAACCCTGGTTATCCTACATACACTTCACTCAGCAAGATTCTCGGACAACAGATTGTCAACTACGACCTCCTTGAGAGCAACGGATGGCAACCAGACTTCGACCAGCTCGAAAGCATGGACCTCAGTGGAGTAAAACTCATGTGGACGAATTATCCAAACATGCCTACTGGCGGACGTGCAACACGTGAGCTGTACGAGAAGATTGTGGCTTTCGCCAAGAAGCATGACATCGTAGTGGTGAATGACAACCCATACTCATTCATCCTCAACAAGGAGGAGCACCTCTCCATCCTTCAGGTTCCGGGTGCAAAGGATTGCTGCATCGAGTTCAACTCAATGTCGAAGTCACACAACATGCCAGGATGGCGCGTAGGTATGATTGCAACCAACAGCACATTCATCCAGTGGATTCTGAAGATAAAGTCAAACATCGACTCAGGTACGTTCCGTCCTCTTCAGCTCGCTGCTGCACAGGCTTACGACAACACGGAGGATTGGCACACACAGGCAAACATTCACACTTACGCTACACGTCGCAAGATAGCAGAGGAGATAATGACAACCCTCGGCTGCACCTTCGACCCTAAGCAGCAAGGAATGTTCCTATGGGGACGCATCCCTGAGAAGTATGCCGACGTGGAAGACCTCACAGAGAAGGTGCTTCACGAAGGAAGAGTGTTCATCACTCCGGGCTTCATCTTCGGCAGCAACGGTAAGCGTTTCGTTCGCATCTCCCTTTGCGCCAAGGATGAGAAGATGCAGGAAGCACTCGAAAGAATAAAGAAAATATTCTAACAATTTGCAAAATACGTCACATATTGTTCACAACAAGCGGGAAAATAAGAAAATAGATAATTTTCTTTAATTTTCTAAATTTTCGTTTCTAAGAAAAACGTATATTTGCCAACACAACGAAACAAAGTATAAACCACATACCATCCACCCCCAACAGGATGGACACCCCCTTGGGGGGCAGGGGGCTTTAATATATGGAATTAGATCTCTTACCACTCGGACTTCCAAGTGACAACGAACGTCCGTTCGTCATCGCAGGACCATGCTCAGCTGAAACAGAAGAGCAAGTATTAACAACAGCAAGACAGCTCGCCGAAAAGGGTTGCCACATGTTCCGTGCAGGAATATGGAAGCCACGCACAAAACCAGGAGGCTTCGAAGGTAACGGAGAGAAGGCTCTCCCATGGATGCAGGCAGTAAAGCAGGAGACAGGAATGCTCACAGCTACAGAAGTTGCCACTCCTGAGCACGTGGAACTTGCACTCAAGTACGGCATCGACATCCTCTGGGTAGGAGCACGCACTACCGCCAATCCATTCGCCATGCAGGCACTTGCCGACTCAATGCGCGGCATAGAGAACCCTGTACTCGTCAAGAACCCAGTAAACCCAGATCTCGAACTCTGGATTGGTGCTCTTGAGCGTATCAACGGAGCAGGCGTCAAGCGTCTTGGAGCCATCCACCGCGGATTCTCAAGCTACGACAAGAAGATATACCGTAACCTCCCGATGTGGCAGATTCCAATCGAGCTTCACCGCCGTATTCCTAACCTTCCTATCGCCAACGACCCAAGCCACATAGGCGGACGACGCGACCTCATCGCCCCACTCTGCCAGCAGGCAATGGACCTCGGCATGGACGGACTCATCGTGGAGAGCCATTGCAATCCTGATGCTGCATGGAGCGACGCAAGCCAGCAGGTAACACCAGACATCCTCGACTACATACTCTCTATCCTCGTCATCCGTGACGAAATCGTTACTACGGAGAACATCACAGCCCTCCGCAAGCAGATTGACGAGATAGACAACAACCTCATGGATCTCCTTGCAAAGCGTATGCGCATCAGCCGTGAGATTGGTCAGTACAAGAAGGAACACGGCATGACTATCCTCCAGACAAGCCGCTACAACGAGATTCTCGAGAAGCGTGGAGCACAGGGTGCCCTCTGCGGTATCGACCCAGAGTGCATCAAGCAGATATTCGAGACAATCCACGAGGAGAGTGTTAAGCAGCAGATGGAGGTGCTCAATAAGTAAGCCCCCTAACCCCCGAAGGGGGCAACCGTCCGGCAAATGGACGAATGCAAATTCGGGGCTAACACGAAAACAAGACCATTCCCCCCACAATCCGAATGGCCGCCCCCTTAGGGGGTCGGGGGGCATTATGAAGATACTTATACTCGGAGCTGGAAAGATGGGAAGTTTCTTTACCGACCTGCTTTCCTTCGACCACGATGTGGCAGTATATGACATAGATGCCAAGAGACTACGCTTCACATACAACTGCCAGCGCTTCACGACACCAGAGGAGATAAAGGCATTCCAGCCAGAACTTGTCCTCAATGCCGTAAGCCTCAAATACACACTATCCGTCTTTGACCAGATTATTCCTCTCCTCCCACCTACATGTATCCTGAGCGACATCAGCAGCGTGAAGACAGGATTCAAGGAGTACTACGAGAAGACAGGTATGCGCTACGTAAGCACGCACCCAATGTTCGGTCCTACATTCGCCAACCTCGGACAGCTCTCATCAGAGAATGCCATCATCATCAGCGAGGGTGACTTCATGGGACGCTGCTTCTTCAAGGAACTATACAACAAGCTTGAGTTGCACATCTGCGAATACACCTTCGAGGAGCACGACAAGACCGTGGCATACTCACTCAGCATCCCATTCATCTCCACCTTTGCCTTTGCAGCGGTGATGAAACATCAGGATGCACCGGGTACCACGTTCAAGCGTCACATGAAGATTGCACAGGGTGTACTCAGCGAAGACGACTGTCTCCTCCGTGAGATTCTCTTCAATCCTTACACCAAGGATCAGGTCACACAGATATGTGAAGAGATGCAGGAGCTTATCGACATCATTGACAACCGTGACGAGGAGCACATGCAGCGTTATCTCACCAAGATACGTGCAAACATAAAGTAGAATTAAGAATCAATTAAACTACAAGATTCGTGTCATTCGAAATTGCGCAAGCAATTCTTCGTGTAATGAATATACTCAAAAGGTTTGAATGTCATGCAGGATATTTCCTCTGACATCCAAACCTTTTTTTGCATATATTACTGTCCGATAAAAAATCTGCTTTGAAGATGACAAAACGATGACAATGGCCTGTTGCTGCAAAGAAAGTAAAATGTCCTTGAAAGCAGCATTCTGTCACAACAAAGTGAATACGTAAGTGTCATTACGTCAAAAAACACGAACCGAAGGAATCCCGAACAATCCCCGAACCATTCCCGAAGTATTCCTGAAGTATCTTTTGTCATCTTTCAAGCTGTTTTTTTAGCGGACAGCCGTTAACACCCTTTCTAAAGGGGCTTATCCAACAAGAAAACGAGCGTATTTGAGCTCTAATGTATGTTTAGCGGACAGTAATATTTTGCATATTTACTCAAAGCCTTATCGTGTAATTTACACCCATGTGCAGTAACCTTCCAACACTCATCAAACACCTCTCAATCGCCCGCCAAACATTCAACAGTCGTTAAACAACCGTTAAACGAGGTAGTAAAACGATACGGTAGTCAACTCCGTGTCCTCTATGCTCTCTGTGTTTAAGTTTACCCTTAATACAAGAACGAATTACTTCTTCTTGAGCCCAGGCACCTTGAAGGTTGGTGTCTCTTCACGGTTCTTGTACTCGCCGTTAATGCTGTCGAGCAACGACGGATTAAGCTCGGCTGCCTTCTGGAAATCCTTGGCTGCTCCGTCACGGTCACCGAACATGAGGCTGAGCTGGGCACGGATGATGTACGCTTCGGCACATTGTCCGTCTTCGTTGATGGCTGCGGTAGCCTCCACGGTTGCCGTTATGAGGTCCTTATTCTTTATTGCTTCTTTTGCAGATTCTAAGTGTGACATATTCTTAATTAACTTTAGTTCTTAACTCTTAATTCTCACTTCGCTTCCATCCACCACTACTTCTTCCTCATCTGCCATAAGGCGCAGAGCAGCATGAAGTTGCTCAGATGTTATCCCAAGAGATGTGAGTGACTCAAGAGGATGCGGTTCGCCGTCTGCAAGATACTTGCGTATGGCATGACGGGCATCCATCGCCTTACGCTCGTCATCACTCATGTGCTTGCGATGGAGACACACATCACATTGTCCACAGTCCTCTGCCACTTCCTCACCAAAGTATTCAAGAAGGAGACGACTGCGACACGTGTCGTCGGAATAGGCATACTCTATCATCTTGGCGATGCGTTTCTTATAATCCGCTATTCTGTCTTGATAGACCGATGGCGGCAGGAAGATGCGCTCTGTATCGACACGTGGACGTGTGAACGTGATGGTCGGTACGCTACGATGTGGTATGTATTCGATGATGCGGTTCTGACGCATGGTCTTGAGTATGGCATATACACGTTCCACGGTGAGTCCCGTGTAATGCGCAATCATTACCTCCTCTATCGGTACGGTGTCGGCAAAGACTCCCGTGTACATTCGTAATACAGCCTGCGTCACGGTGTCCTGGTCCTGTCCGTTGTCGTTGAGACGGTAGAGCGTCTCCTTGCGTACAAGTATCTTGAGCAGGGAGCGGAAGTCCTGATTCTCGTGATATTCGATGTAACCCGCATTATTGAGCAGACGTAGTGCGCTGTCCGTATGCACAGGGAACTGATGGAACACAGGACAGAACTTCTCAATATGGAAGTCGAAGGTTCGTCCTTCTGCCTCTCCCACTCCCACCTGAAGGAAACAGCTCACATTCTCGTACGTCTGACGGATGTAATCAATCTCAGGGAATGTCTCTGGAACACGACGTGTTAGTGTCAGCTTGTCCCCCTTCTCCACAAGGAGGACGGCATACGATGCCTGTCCGTCGCGTCCTGCACGTCCTGCCTCCTGAAAGTACGCCTCCATGGAGTCAGGTATATTATAATGGATGACGACACGCACATCGGGCTTGTCGATACCCATGCCGAATGCGTTGGTTGCAACCATCACACGGTTACGTCCCTTTGTCCAGTTAACCTGTCGTATGTCTTTCTCTGCCGAAGTGAGTCCTGCGTGATAACTGTCAGCCGTTATGCCGTTGTCAAGCAAGAAACGAGCAATCTCTGTAGTCATCCTTCGGCTACGTGTATAGACAATGGCACTTCCCTGAGTGACACCATTGAGTATGCGAAGTATCTCGTCTGCCTTGTTGGTGGTGTGCCTTACGACATAGATAAGGTTCTTACGCTCAAAGCTCATGGAGAAGGCTCGATACTCGGCAAACTCCAACTTGTCCTGAATATCCTTTACGACCTCTGGAGTAGCCGTGGCGGTAAGTGCAAGGACTGGCACATGATAAGGAATGACATGGCGTATCTTGGCAATCTCAAGGTATGATGGCCGGAAGTCATATCCCCATTGTGAGACACAATGTGCCTCGTCAACGGTAATCATGCAGACCTTACGCATACGGATGAGTTTCTGCAGGAACAGTTCCGTTGCAAGTCGTTCAGGAGAAAGATAGAGAAACTTGTAGCCACCAAGAATACAGTTGTCAAACGTGTATATTATCTCATCATGCGTCATACCCGAATAGACAGCTGCAGCCTTTATGCCACGAGCCCTCAACTGTGTTACCTGGTCTTTCATCAGGGCTATGAGCGGAGTAACGACGATACATATACCATCCATGGACATGGCAGGTACCTGAAAACAGATGGACTTACCACCTCCAGTAGGCATAAGTCCAAGTGTGTCGTGACCCTCACAAACAGAGGTTATGATTTCCTCCTGTATGCCTCGGAAGGAATCATAACCCCAGTATTGTCGTAATATGTCCAAGTAAGTATTGCTCATCACAATTCTTCGCGTGCCTTAATGTCTTCTATCAGCAACTGTACTTCCCCACGCTTGTGGGTATTGTCTTCTATGCTATATGCGATGTCGAATGACCGCTTTGTCTTGATGTAGCGTGCCTGCTCACTCTGTCCGAAGGCTATTCCGTTCATCACCTTGTTGGATTCGCCATCCACGAGTTCAAGTTTGATATGCTCCTGCTCACGTCCCACCACCTTGCTCGTACCGTAGTCATATACCTGTCGGGTACAGAACACAGGCTTGATGTTGTCCGGACCGAACGGACGCATTTTCTTTAGCTCAAGGTAGAGCCTCTGGTTGATGTCCGAGAAGTTAATCTCTGCATCTATATCAAGACTT
Source organism: Bacteroidaceae bacterium (assembly GCA_017540585.1). Classification (GTDB taxonomy): domain Bacteria; phylum Bacteroidota; class Bacteroidia; order Bacteroidales; family Bacteroidaceae; genus Minthosoma. The sequence continues at coordinate 14,908 of JAFYAT010000017.1, forward strand.
GCAAGTGTCTGTTCTGTCTCGATATGTTCAGACACATACTGTTCAAAGCGTTCCTTGAAGGCCTCCACGTTCTCCACCTTCATCGAGAGACCTGCCGCATAAGTGTGTCCACCAAAGTTCTCCAGGAGGTCACCACACGACTGGATAGCCTTATATACATCGAATCCGCTGACGCTTCGTGCCGAACCCGTGACCACATCGCCTGAGCGTGTGAGTACAACAGCTGGACGGTAATAGACCTCCGTAAGACGTGAGGCAACGATTCCGATGACTCCCTTGTGCCAGTCCTCATTATATATAACGATAGCCGACTGGTTCATGAGTTCAGGAATCTTCTCGACGATGCTGTTGGCTTCCTCCGTCATCTTCTTGTCCAGTTCCTTGCGTTCATCATTGTACTGGTTTATCTGACGTGCCTTTTCAAGTGCCGCCTGATAGTTGTGCTCCACAAGCAGAAGTACTGACTCTTTACCGTTCTGCATGCGACCTGATGCGTTGATACGAGGACCGATCTTGAAGATGATGTCGGACATGGTGATGTCCTTGCCCGTAAGTCCGCACACGTCAATCACAGCCTTCAGTCCCACACTCGGATTGTTGTTGAGCTGTCGGAGACCATGATAAGCCAATATACGGTTCTCGCCCATTATCGGAACTATGTCCGCTGCTATGCTCACCACAGTAAGGTCGAGCAATGGTATGAGCGTGCTGAAACTGATGCCATTGCTGATGGCAAAAGCCTGCATAAACTTGAATCCTACGCCACAACCCGACAGGTCGTTGTAAGGATAAGTGGATTCCTTGCGCTTGGCGTTCAGTATCGCCACGGCAGGAGGTAATACCTCATCTGGCACATGGTGGTCGCAGATGATGAAATCAATTCCTTTCTCCTTGGCATAGGCAATCTCGTCGATAGCCTTGATGCCACAATCAAGAACAATAATGAGCTTGACGCCTTGCTCCTCTGCATAATCTACACCTTGTATTGACACGCCATACCCCTCTTCATAACGGTCAGGGATGTAGCACTCAATATTGCTGTAGAACTGCTGGAGGAAACGGTACACAAGAGCCACGGCAGTACAGCCGTCCACATCATAATCACCATAAATCATGATGCGCTCCTTCCTACCCATCGCCTCGTTAAGCCTTTCCACCGCCTTATCCATGTCCAGCATCAGGAACGGGTCGTGCAGTTCATGCAGGAGCGGACGGAAATACGACTTAGCTGCCTCTGGAGTAGTAATACCTCTTGCGACAAGCAAACGGCTGACGATAGGTGTAATGCCCACCGCTTCAGCCAGGGCTTTCGCCAAGTCCTCTTGTTCTGTTGTAGGAGGTGTTAAATTCCATTTGTATTCCATTTATATTTATCATTTTTTTCTTCGTATTAAATTAACATCGGGAACATCCCGACGTTTCAAAAAACAAATCCCCACGACTGCTATGTAACACACAAGTGAAACAGCAACACAGTAAGCAAACGGGGACAATTATTCAATATCTTTGTAAAGGTAGAAAAAAAAGATGACAAACTGTGAACGTTTAGCGCAAAAAAAGTATATTTCTTTACATTTAGTCTGCAATTAGCGCATAAAACGCCATTACAATCTGCAATTATAGTATTATTCGCACGATTCATAACGATAGTACGTAATAAAAGTATATCTTTGCCATGCGGACATAAAAATGCAGTTTTTGAAAAACAATGGTAATACTCAAAAGACACATAATGATAATCGCAATTATTATCTTGTCGGGCAGGGAAAATAATCTCTCTGCCCAGCAAATTACATGGGAGGATTTTGTGGAGCATTACCATTCGTTCGATGACGACTCAAGATATGATGTGGCTTTTGAGGAACTGCTCGAGATACACAACAACCCTATAAACATAAACAACACATCGGAGCAGGAACTGTCGGCACTACCCTTCCTCACCACATCACAGATAAGGGACATACTCTATTACCAAAGCGTCAACGGACCTATGTTCTCACTCGGCGAACTGATGTACATCATCTCACTCGACAAGCAGACAAGGGACTATATGCATCTGTTCTGTTATGCAGGCGAGACTCCGCACAGAATTACTCTCAAGGAGCTATGGAGCAAGGCACGGAATGAGCTGACTCTACGTACCGATGTTCCTTTCTATAAGCGCGAAGGATATAGCGAGGACAACGGAGAAAGCAAGTCCCAGAACAAATACTACCATGGAAACGACCTGTACCACTCCATACGCTACCGTCTGAACAGCATGGAGCATCTGTCCATCGGTATTCAGGCAGAAAAAGACCCTGGAGAGAAGGGCATTGACTTCCTCTCTGGACATATCATGATAAAGGACATAGGTTGCATACGTGATGCTATCATAGGCGACTACAAGGTATCGTTCGGACAAGGACTTGTGGTCAACACAGGAACAAGTTTTGGCAAGACGATATCCCTCGGACAGACCGACCATATCGGAAGAGGCATATCAAGGTATTCATCAACATCTGAGAGCGGATATTTTTCTGGTTGTGCCACGTCTCTACGCTTCAACGACTTTATCGTCTCCACCTATGCTTCACATCGCCGTATTGACGGCAACATTAACAAGGACAGCACAGGAATAACCTCGCTGAAGACCGACGGCATGCACCGTACCACACTCGAAAGTAGCAAGAAACAAAATACGTCCGTAACGGATATTGGCGGCAACATCCTTTGGGACAAGGAAAAGATACAGATTGCTGCCACGGTAGCCTATACCCACTACTCTCTTCCGTTGATGCCGAAATATGACACACCATCGTCCCTGTACAGATTCTACAACGCAAAGGGCAGGGATTTCATGTCTTACGGCATTTCGTATGCCTACAGATATAACGGGTGGACATTCCTCGGCGAGACAGCCTCCTGCAACAAGGGTGGCATAGCCACAATAAACTCTATCCATTGGAACAACGATAAAGTCGGCAACTTCACACTCATCCAGCGTTACTATAGTCACAGGTACGTAGCCATAAACGGTAATGCTTTTAGCGAGAACTCTTCGCCAAAGAACGAGGAGGGAGTGTTCATAGGCTGGAGCAACAAGAACATAAAGAACATACAACTCGAATCGCACATCGACATCTATTATTTCCCATGGCTAAAGTATCAGGTCAGCCAGAGTTCCTATGGTTACGAAGGAATGCTACAGGCGACATACAGTCCGAGGAGGTCACTCGACTTCTCCCTACGATACAAGATGAAGAGCAAGCAAAAGGACTTTGTCTATTACCGCACAAAACAGGACACGCTGAAAACGCTTCTCTTCAATCGCTCTCACAACTTACGCCTCACTTGTTCGTATCATGCCACAAGCAGACTAACGTTCAAGACTACACTCTACGGCACGATAATAGACTTCAACCCATCTGAGAAGGAATACGGCTATGCCATAAGCGAGCAGGCACAATGGCAGGACACCGACAAGAAGATACGTGCAAGTCTTTCTCTTACCTACTTCAATACGGACGGGTATGACGCTCGCATATACAGCTACGAGCCAAGTCTGCTATATACATTCGGAATGTCCAGCTACTATGACCACGGCATACGCATCGTAGCACTTGCTTCCTTTCCGCTCTTCAGGCAACTGTCCGTAACTGGAAAGGTCGGTGCTACTCGTTTCTTCAACAAGGAGTCTATCAGTTCTGGCACACAACTTATAAACTCAAGCCACAAAGAAGACCTCCAGATACAACTACGATGGAAGTTTTAGTCAAAGAACTATCCTTGGCAGCCGTCTTTCGCTGCAACATCCATAAATCCATACTATTTTTTGGCATTTAGCGCACTAAGTCGTATCTTTGCAAGAAAATAGAACAACATAAACAAAAAATGGAAAAGATTATACTCACAGGCGACCGTCCTACAGGTAAGCTCCACATTGGACACTATGTAGGCTCATTACGCCGACGCGTGGAACTTCAGAACTCAGGAGAGTTCGACAAGATATTCATTATGATTGCAGATGCTCAGGCTTTGACTGACAACGCAGATAACCCGGAAAAGATTCGACAGAACGTGATAGAAGTAGCACTTGACTACCTTTCTGCTGGTCTCGACCCAAGCAAGTGCAACATCTTTATTCAGAGTGCAGTCCCTGAACTCACCGAACTCTCATTCTACTATATGAACCTCGTGACAGTAAGCCGTCTCCAGCGCAACCCTACTGTCAAGTCTGAGATTCAGGCACGCAACTTCGAGGCTAACATTCCTACAGGTTTCTTCTGCTACCCTATCTCACAGGCAGCAGACATCACGCTCTTCAAGGCTACAACAGTACCTGTAGGCGAAGACCAGAAGCCAATGCTCGAACAGACTAACGAGATTGTACGACGATTCAACAATATCTACGGCGAAGTTCTCGTTGAACCTAACATACTTCTTCCTGACAATGCTGCTTGTCTTCGTCTCCCTGGAACAGATGGCAAGGCTAAGATGTCAAAGTCACTCGGTAACTGTATCTACCTCTCTGACTCACCAAAGGAACTCAAGAAGAAGGTAAACTCTATGTTTACAGACCCTCTTCACCTCAATATCGAGGACCCAGGTCACCTTGAGGGAACATATACTGATGCCGAAGGTAACGAACACCACTACCAGAATACAGTATTCGTTTATCTCGACGCATTCTGCGAGGACTCAGACTTCGAGAAGTTCCTCCCAGAGTACAAGAACCTTCAGGAACTCAAGGACCACTACATGCGTGGTGGACTTGGCGACGGCACATGCAAGAAGTTCCTCCTCAATGTTCTCAACGACCGTCTTGAGCCTATCCGCCAGCGTCGCAAGGAATACGAAAAGGACATTCCAGGTGTTTATGAGATTCTCCGTCGTGGTACAGAAGAAGCACGTAAGGTAGGTGCACAGACTCTTGCAGAGGTACGTCACGCTATGCGCATCGACTACTTTGACGACAAGGAACTCATCGCTGAACAGGCTAAGCGTTTCGCTGAGCAGAACAAATAAAAACAGGACAAACAATGGCATTTGCATTATGCCATCTCTATATGCAAAAAGGCTCGCATACCATAGTGATATGCGAGCCTTTTTTACCCCAAATCAGTGAACCTTTAGCTCGACGGAGTCAAAAGTGAAAAATCCCCCCAAAAAACTTAATTACATCCCTACGGTCAGTGCGACCGCCTGGCTTAGTTCTTAACTCTTAACACTTAATTTGGCTTCTGTCCGGAGGCCGCCCCCTTTGGGGGTCGGGGGGCCCGGTTGCACAAAAAAAGCCTCCAGCATTTCTGCTGAAGGCTTCATTAAAAAGGCGGCGACCTACTCTCCCACATTGCGGTGCAGTACCATCGGCGCGCTCGGGCTTAACTTCTCTGTTCGGGATGGGAAGAGGTGGAACCCCGAGGCTAAA
>JAFYAT010000018.1 GCA_017540585.1 Bacteroidaceae bacterium
CATTTGGCTCGTTAACTAACCTGATACGAAAACGGCCATGAATACCAACGGAGGTTTGAGAGATGTCACCGCCCGGGAGATACGTGATAACCTTGAATTGTTTCTTTCCCTTGCCGAGCAAGGCAAGGTTTTTGTCTGTGATGATGCTGTGGGGTCGCTTCCCGACAGCCTGTGCACTCCTGAAGCCATGAAGATATGGGAGAGGCTCAGGTGTGCAGGGTGGGTGGGGAGCGGACTGCCACCCCGTGGGACTGTCGTATGCGCACATGGCAATGCTTGCCATGGAGTTTGGCAATCGCATGCACATACGCTGTATATGGAAGACTTTCGGCGAGTGCTGGGGCATCAAGCCCGAAGTGCTGCGCAGTGCCTACAACAGGGCACTGGGACAACAGCAGTTCTGCAAGTTGATGGAAGAGATAAGGAAGGCTATGGCCTTCGGAATTAAAAGTTAAAAATTAAAGAAAAAAATACGTTAACCGTACTACATCCGTACTACATGAGTTTGTTCAGGAGTCCGTACCTTTGCATCGTCATCAGAAATAAAGCTGATGGCTGTCCAAAGGGGTGCGGATGACTGGCCAGCTCCTACACCTCGGACATGATAAACCACAACACAAACATTAATCTTCCCCCTCGTTCCGAAAGGACGCCCCCACCGGGGGATGGGGGGCTAAACACAACACAATTATGAAAGCAAAATTTTTCAAGGATGAAACAACAGGTAACATCCAGATTCAGTCAACAACAGTGAACGTGACAGACACAGACCGTCGCCTCGTATTGGGCAAGTCCATTTCGGGCAAGGTGACTGTGAGTGAGGACAGCTTCGAGGTGTCAATCGACATCCCTAAGGCTCCAGAGCCAAGCGACGTAAGGAAACTGTACGAGGGACAGTTGTCTGGATTCCGTACTACGTTCAACAACAAGACTCAGAAGTACAGCTTCGTCTTCAATGCCACTGCCGACAAGATCAGTGCACTTGGCAAGAAGACTATCCTCCATGAGGTCAAGGAGGGTATCGAGAAGATGTTTGAAGAGTAACGGGCTAACAGACCCTCTCCCCAGCCCTCACCCTTTCAAAGGAAAGGGCTGGGGAAGGTCTTTTAATTGGTAAGAGCTATGTTAAACAACGATTTACAAAAACTTGACAAGGCAGACAAGAAGAGAGTTTCGGATATTATTCCTGTCATGCTTACTGTCATGCAAGAAAGGGTACAAAGTAGGGCAAAAGAACTTGATGAGATAACAAAACAGTACTCAAAAATTCATGATAGGAAGAATGCCTTAATTGTGTTTATTGCTTCCTATCTTGACGAACTGTTCAAGGACTCTCTTGTTGTTCCGTTCTATATCCAGAAGTCAAAAGCAAAGCAAGATATTTATATTTTTGTCAATACCCACTGGCATATCATCGTTTATCAGCAATTTATTGACTTCGTCCGTGAGTGTTGCAAGAAAATGGAAATGGAAAATTCCATGATAGGAGACCATGAGTTTATGAACACTCTTCTTGAACAGCTTGCCTTCCGCCGTTCACATCATCAGCCCGACAAAGTGCCAAATGGGGAAGTATGGATAAACATGATAAATGGCACACTGGAGATAAAGGAAGATGGAGATATCAACTTTAGAGAGCATCGCTCGTCAGACTTCTTCACATACTGTCTGCCTTATCCATACGATGCAAACGCAGAATGTCCAAAATGGCTCAACTTCCTGAACCGTGTGATGCCAGAAACGGAGATGCAAAATGTCCTTGCCGAATACATCGGCTATTGTTTCACAAAAAACATGAAACTGGAGAAGATGGCTGTTTTCTATGGTACAGGTTACAATGGTAAGTCGGTGACTATGGATGTCATTGAACATATCATCGGCAAGGAAAACGTGAGCCATGTTTCCCTGTCTTCTGCTACCACTGATGACGAGAAACGAACCCATCTTGAGGGTAAGCTCGTAAACATATCTCCTGAGAGTGGCAAAAACATAGACACAGCCACGCTGAAGCAACTTGTGAGCGGAGAGCCTATCAATGTACGCAAGTTGTATGTTGGTTCTTACACAATATATGACTATGCCAAACTGATAACGTCATTCAATCAGTTGCCACCAACTGAACGTACATACGGCTATTTCCGCAGATGGCTGCTCTTTCCATTCAAGGTTACAATACCAGAGGACGAACAGGACATAAACCTTGTTTACAAGTTATGCGAAGATTTGTCAGGCATCATGAACTGGGTGCTGGACGGACTCAAACGCCTGACGAGGACAAAGGCTTTTACAAATAGTCCAACCTGTAATTCTGCCTTGGCAGAGTATCAGAAGCGTACAAATTCAGCTCTCATGTACCTGACAGAGAATTGTGAAATAGACGAGCATGTCACCACGAAGCTAAAGGATCTTTATGCCAACTATGTTCTTTATTGTAACAGTGAGGGCATATCCACTAAAATGCTGAAAAGGAACTTCCGTGAAATTCTTGATACATTTGGAGCAGAGAGAACGGAATATAACCATACGGAATATTACAATGTTAAGATTTTGAACTATGAATAAACGGACTCTCTCCCCAGCCCCGTTCCTCCGTCGAGCAGGGCACTGCTCTCCCCTCATTTCGGGACAGAGAGACATTTAGTCTCTCTTCTGCGCCCTTATTCGCCTTTCAAGGGGAGGGAGAAGTTACTCGGTCGCGCACCTTCGTTAGTCAAATCTTAAATTTTAATTGCTAATTCAAAAAATGGGTTACTACAAATACAGGTTTGAGGAACTGAACCAGCTCAATATGCTTGACGTGGTGGATAAGCTGAACTTTACTGTCAAGGTATCAGGCAATACACGGACAATCCTTTGCCCATGTCATGACGACCATCATCCTTCGATGGTAGTTTTTCCTCACAGGGTGAAATGTTTTGCTTGTGACAAAGGATTTGGTGTAATCAACTTTGTCATGGAGGTGAGGCACGTAGATGTAAAGGATGCATGCGAATGGCTATACAACCAGTTTGGCGTGGGGTGTGAGTGGGTGGAGACATCTGCCACGAAGGGACAGACAAACCGACAGAAAACACCCAAGCGTACCACGAAAGCACAATCCCTTCAGGCAATCATTGATAGAGCCGTGTCTGGTTGTTCCGTCAATCATTCATCATGCGTGAAAAACGATGATGAAACAGTATATGCCTTTACGCTTGAATATGTGGCAAAGCACATGAGCGTTGATAACAGCTTTTGCAAGTGCCTCCGCCAATTGTTCAATGCGGAGACTGTGCAGTATGTGACGGAGATGTACGGCATAGGTAGCTTTGGTGTGGACGACACCATGTTTCCCATCATTGACAAAGACCTGAGGGTGCATAACATAAAGATACAGCACTACGACACAAACGTGTTCTCCGACACGTTCTTCCACAAGGACAGGGGCGGTGCATGGTGGTATGGACGCAAGTACCTTGAGACGCACAAGGATGTCAGTGGCACGCATGACGTAAACTGTTACTTTGGTGAGCATCTTATTTCACGTTTCCCGTCCTCCACCATCATCCTTGTGGAAAGTCCCAAGAACGCTGTCCTCGGTGCCTGTAAGTGGCCAGAGCACGTATGGGTGGCAACGGGCAACAAGGGAATGCTCACTCGTGACCGCCTCCAGTGTCTCCGTGGTCGCAAGGTGCTTGTCATGCCCGACTGCGATGCCGTGGACGAATGGCGTGAGAAACTCGACACCATGCGTGACCTTGCCACCTTCATCATCTCCGACATGATTGAAGAGTTCCGCAAGCTCGGCAACAAGGCAGACATCGGCGACTGGATAGTGGATAGGATGAGAGGAAAAAAATGAGCAAAACCTTATTCGATTTCCTTATTAATTTGTATATTTGCAAAAGGATTATGTCATAGGATTCTATATTGTGGAATATGAACAGCATGGCAATGACCGCGCCAAGTATGGCGACTGGTTGTTGAAGCGTTTGGCTGAGCGTGTGAACAGAAGGGGAATCAATGAAACAATACTTTATAGTTGCCGTAAATTCTATCTCATCTATCCCCAAATATAAAGTTATTTGACGGGAAACATTTATGCGGCTGAGTCGCATAATTCTGTGATTTCCCCGACAGCGTCGGAGAAATTGGAGATAAGTCCGACGGACAGAGAAAGGGAACAGATATGTCCCCATGCAGAATCGAGGTAATCATAAAACGTATTTTGACAAATACTATTCTACCGTTTTGCCCACATTCGAAAAAATCATTGATACGTTCAAGACGCAAAACACAGAGCGTTGTGAAATTGTTGCAACACTCTATAGCGCATGGGAAGATTTGCTACATAGCAACAAGCCTTTCACTGATGCCGACATCGTAAATGAGGTGCTGAACAACTGGCATGAATCAAAGACGCGTATATCACAAGACCGTTGGCTATCAGCCATCCAGTGGATGCGTGAGAACGGTTTTGCACCAAATGTTTAGAATATGACTAATAAACTAAAAGACAATTACGAGATTCGTCTTCGCTGTGCAACATGTGGTTGCGAAGATCAATTTGAGTTCAACGATGACAAATCATACATCAAATGTACATTCTGTAACAGAGAATACTTTGGTGGTATTGAGGAACTGAAAGAATTCAACCAAGAAGCCTTTGATGAGGTCAAGGAAGAAATGCAGAAAGATGCTGCTTCTTACATCAAAGACCAGCTAAAGAAGACTTTCAAGGGTAACAAATTTGTTAAAATCAAGTAAATGAACTGGATAGAGTTTATAAAAACAAACTGGCAATATATCGTTCCTGTAATAGGTTTCTTGGGTGCAGTTTTTATGTATGTTGCACACGACAGAAAACTCAAAAACTTGCAGATTAAGCAACTAAAAGAGGAACAAGACAAGAAGAAACAGGCTGATATTAAGTGTAATGCTTATAGAAGCAGGTCAAATTCTATTGTTAAGATTGTCAATGCTGGACCTGCTGATGCATCGAATGTAAGAGTTGAAATACTCGACCAAGACAAGTTGGAAGGGCTAATGTTCTTTCATGAGAAATGGGGACCATACTATTTAATCAATGCAGCAAATAGTGTTGAGGAAAGGATTGCTTTGTGTGAGGGGCATGATGAATTTATCAAGTTGAAAATTGTATGGGACGATGATTTTAGTAAAAATAGAGAAACAATTCTCAATGTCCAATTATCTTAATAGCGATAATGAAGAATGAACAGACTTGTCATCATAGGAAACGGCTTTGACATGGCTCATGGTCTCAAAACCAGTTATAAAGACTTTATAAACTGGTATTGGGACAGGCGTGTTGATGCTTTTGTGGGTAACATAACAAAAGTGTCAGCAGATAGTCTTTGCAAACTGACAATCAAAGATAATCCCAACCTTAGTTGCTGGAATGTATTTGCGTTTGACAATTCTTACTTCAAAGATATTCGAGGCAACAGAACTTGCTCAGGCTATGAGGTGATAACTGAGCTACAAAAGTATCCTGATACTTTCTCTGTTGATACGACTCCGTTTTTTGGAACAATCATTCAATCAATAGAAACCAAAGGCTGGGTTGATATTGAGAACGACTACTATCAGTTGTTGAAAAAGTGTACAGGAACTACCGACTGCGGCTATACAGTCAAGGAACTAAATGAACAGTTGGCTTATTTGCAGAAAAAACTGGTAGAATACCTTAGTACAATTGATGTCCCTGAAACGATAGGGACGATTAATAGTGCCATAAGAGAATACATTTGCATAGAGGATTTATCAATTGAGGGAAAAGCATTGGCAAAGACAATGGGAGTCATAGAATATGACACCAATTCCTTTGATGATAATCGATATATGGACGAACGTTTTTCAGGAATGCCCCCAGAACGCACCATGCTGTTGTGTTTCAATTATACTGGGACTGTTAAGGAATATGAACAATATGGCGGTCTTATCCTCAATTACATCCATGGAGAGTTGGAGCACCCTGAACACATCATCTTTGGCTATGGTGATGAACTTGACAAGGACTATCAGGGCATTCTTGACAAGCAGGACAATGAGTTGTTGAAGAACGTCAAGTCTGTGAAGTATCTGGAAACAAGGAATTACCATAAGATGCTTGACTTCTTGATGGCAGCCCCATTCCAAGTGCTGATTATGGGGCATTCTTGTGGCAACTCAGACAGGACTCTGCTAAACACCGTCTTTGAACATGAAAACTGCGTTTCAATAAAGCCGTTCTATCACAAGTGGAATGATGGCTCTGACAATTATTTGGAACTCGTGCAGAATATCTCACGTAACTTCACCAACATGCAGTTGTTCAGGGACAGGGTTGTGAACAAGGAACAGTGTAGAACAATGTAACATCTATAAAACAAAAGCATTATGAATAAGAAATCTTTCTTCTTGGGTGTCGTGACCGGTGTTGTCCTGACATTCGCAGTTTTGTTAGTTATTGGGTTAGTCAATCAGAACTCCGCAGATAATGCCCCTGTTCAGTATCTTGAAAAACCTGTAAGCTATGAAGACAAGACAGAAACGTCTTTCAAGGTGTTTCAGGTTCTTGGAAGCGCAGCTTTGGCAAATGAAATCTCAAACAAAGAATACAAATGGTATAATGGCAATACAGTAGTGATACTTGGTGAGAATTTTTATAATGACCAAGTGGTTACTGTCAAAAATCCGCAGCGTGTAGGTACATACAGCTATACTACAAATGGTGGTATGCCTATGACTGTTCCTGTAATCGATGGAGAGATGAAGTAATTCATCTTTTTAAGATTGATAACATAACGATTAAACCCACTGATTTCAGCACCAATGCTGAGCGTTATGAGGTGACACTTGGCGCAACCGAGAGCAAAGTGAACGATTTAGAGCAGGAGGTACTTCGCTCACTCAAAGAAATGGGATTCACCTTGTAAAACGTGTTTTTATATGGACAAGAAAAAAGCAAAACATACAGAAATATCTGTTCTATATAATTTACCAGAGAATTGGGCAGATGAGACGGCGTTTTCATTCGATCATCTGTCTGAACTGGTGTTGCAGTTGCACGATTCCGCTTATTCGGCAACCGTGAAGGCGATAAACCGCTTTGCCACGATAAGAAACTATGTCATTGGATACTATATTGTGGAATATGAGCAGCATGGTAATGACCGCGCCAAGTATGGCGACCGACTGCTGAAGCGCTTGACAGAAAGTGTGAATAAACGAGGAATTAATGAGACCATTCTCAAAAATTGTCGTCGTTTTTATTTGGCATATCCACAGATAAAAGAGTATTTGACTGCTATTTCTCCGACTGCATCGGAGAAATCCTTGGGAAAAAGTCCGACAGCGTCGGACAAATCTTTGCAAATAAGTCCGACAGCGTCGGACAAATTCATCACACCAGGAGCAGAACTTGTTTCTAAACTCTCTTTTTCTCATATAGTTGAGATTCTGACCGTCGATGATCCATTGGCTCGTTTCTTCTACGAGACAGAGTGTATTCGCTGTTGCTGGAACGTGAAAGAGCTGCGTAGACAGATTTCGACAAATCTATATTTCCGTGCTGGTGTAAGCAAAAATCCCCAACTGCTGATAGACAGGACGGAGAAAAACAGTTTGCCTGCATTAACCATCAGGGATCCGTTCTCATTTGAGTTCCTTGGCTTACGCCCAGAAGCTTTTACAGAAAACGATTTGGAGAATGCCTTGATAGGACATCTACAAGAGTTCCTGCTTGAAATGGGCAAGGGATTTTGTTTTGAGGCACGGCAGAAACGGATGATTATCGACGATGAATACTATTTTGCCGACTTGGTGTTCTACAATCGTATCCTGCACTGCAATGTCATCATCGAACTGAAAGACGACGAGTTCCGCCATGCCGACCTCAGTCAACTCAATGCCTATGTCTCATATTTCAGGGAGAACGAGATGAACCCAGGGGACAACCCTCCTGTAGGCATTCTGCTTTGCACTCGCAAAGGCGACAAAATGGTGGAGTATGCTTTGGCTGGCATGGACAACAACCTGTTTGTGTCCACTTATATGCTTTCGCTGCCAGACAAGAAAACACTACAAGACTTTCTGTTAAAAGAGATTAGTAAATGATTGAAACGAAATTCAAAGATACAGAGGTTGGAAGGGTTCCTGAGGATTGGCAACAAGGCCGACATCGGCGACTGGGTGGTGGAGAATAAGAAAGGGAAAAGATGAAAAATTATATTTTTCTTCGTTATAGATTTGTTATTACCATGTCAGTACAATTGGACGAACAGACTATCGTCTTTTTACTCCCTTTTAATCCGTTTTACTCCCTTTTACACCCATAAATGAGCAAGCACTACACTTGCTCAACCAAGAATTGTACGTAGTCGTCAAAGCTATGGAAATGGGGGGATGTGGCACTTATGGTTAGTCCTGCCTCGTGTGCACATTTGGTTGTATAAGGCCCGAAAGAATAAACGGGGATGTCAATATCCATGCCATGTGACTTGGCATAGCGGAGCAAACTGGCAAGTACATACGCCTCGCCTCCACTCGTGAGGGCGATGGCATCTGTCCGCTCTCTTGTCAGCGTGTCAAGAACCGCAGAATAGTCTGGCTCTGCCAATGCTGATGTACGGTAGCAATGTACTGGCGTGATGCTCGTATTCAGGTCGGCAAGAGCTGCCATGAAGTTGGTGATGGTAGATGGTACTGGCAAGCCTTCGAATGTAGGAAGTAAGACGGCAATCTTCTTTGACGATACACCTTCCACACATCTGAGTGCCTCGACAATACCCATCATACTCGGTTCAGCATCATGCAAGGCTGGTTCTACATGAAGCATACTCCTTACAGCATCCTGGTCCTTTCCTATGGCTATTATTCGTTCATCATCAGGCATAAAGCGGATACCGGACTTAGCCAATACGCTTACTGCCATACGGCTGGAACAGATGACATAGTCGTAAGACTGATACTCGCTCACGAACGTACCTAATTCAGCAGAATCAAGAGTGGGTACAGTACTGATAAAAGGCATAAACACAGGGTTTATGCCTTGACTGTTATATCGACGGAATGCTTCCGCAAACCGTGGCTGATATGCTTCGGGAGCAGTTATGAGTACATGTTTCACCATTTTGCAATCACATTATTTGGTTTGAACACGCATATCACATACAAAAGACTTATGACGGCTATCGTGAGTTCAATAGCATACAATCCACGATAGTCAAGCCATTCGCCCACACCTCCTGAGATAAGGGAGATGAGTATGGAACTGAAGTGTACGATAACTACCTGAACGGTAAAGTCTGTTCCTTCGCGTCCTTCACGCACGCAATCCATTGCTGTGGTATAAACCACGATTGATGCAAATGCATGACAGGTCTTTACGAACAACAGTCCTCCGACGAGCAAAGGAAGGTATGGTGATGTAAACGTGAGCAACAGGAAATAGAGTGGGGCAAGGACTATCATACTCGCTACCACCAGTCGTGCCTTGTACATGCCTATACGCTTGATGAGGATATGTCCCACCCATGCCATGAAGAAGGAAGTGGCAGTACCGACCATTCCGAACCATACGCCAATCTCCTTCATGTCATAGCCAAGGTCAACCATATAAGGACGGATGTTGGCTATGATACCTATTATTCCCATGAAATAGAGAAGAAGGAAGATGACGTGAGGGATGATGTCCTTGCGTGAGAAGAACCATATAAAGTCCATCAGTTTGGCTCTGTTCTTGTGCGAACGCTCTTCAATATGAATCTTCTTGTTCACCTGCAAAGGAAAGACCATGATAAGTGCAACGAGTCCGAGGAATGGGAAGACGACGTTCCAGCCATACGTCTCAAGCATTACGATGAAGATACCGCTACCGATGAACGCGCCGGCATAGCGTCCCATTGACTGCATACTGTTGACGGCACTATGGTCGCCCTTGCCGAATGCACGTACTGCCAGTCCGTCCGTAGCAATATCCTGAGTGGCAGAGGTTATCATGGATATGAAGATAAGGATGAAGATGAAATACAGGTCCTTGGATATATCCAGAAAACCGATGCAGATGATGGACAAGGCATAGAGTCCCTCCATACAAAGTATGAAGCGACGATAGTTGGAAAGACGTGCGCAGTAGCGGTCAACCATTGGCGACCACAGAAACTTGACTATCCACGGAATATGTATAAGATTCAGAAGACCTATTGTCGCCAAGCCGTAGTTGGCTTGACGCATACTCACCTGCATGGCTGTGGATATAAACGTGGATGGTATGAACTGAGCAATGTAGAGACAGAAAAACGTTGCAAGATTTATTTTTCTCACATTGTCAATATTTGTTGTTGTCGCCATAGTTTTGTTTTATTTATAGGAGTAAAAGGAAGTTAAAAGGAGTAAAAGGAAGTAAAAAGACGATAGTCTGTTCACCGATTTGTTCCCACATTGTAACGTCCCTTTACTCCTCTTTACTTCTATTTACTCCTCTTTACTACGAGAGAAAAGATTAGAAATTCATTTCGATTGTTGTTCCGAACATGAGTGGCTTGCCAGCCTGTGCGTAGTTGCCAGTGGATGACTTGAAGCCGTATGCCATGTAGTCGGTATTCGTAAGGTTCTTACCCCAGAGTTCCCATGTGAATTTGCCATGAGTGAGGGCTACCTTGGCATTGAGCAATGCGTAGAAATTCTGACTTACCACGTTGTCCTCTGCCCAGTAGATGCGTCCGAGTCCTGTTGTACTTACGTTGAACACGATACGGTCGAAGAATCCTGATGTCGGATTATATGTGTAGTTTACGTTAGCACCGAGTGTGTGGTTTGGCACGAGTGGGAGACGGTTGTGAGTATAATCGACTGCATCACTCTTCTTGTAAGAGAGGAAGCGTGCATAAGTGTAGCCGTAGCTCATGTTAAACTGGAGTCCCTTCAGTGGACGTGCGGAGATAGTGATTTCGCCACCCTTGCTGTCTGTATGACCCGCATTGGTTGTGATGTTACCTACACCCTGAATGGTAGATGTAATCTGCATCTCACGCCAGTCGATGTAGAAGAGGTCTGCACTTACTGTGAGCTTATTGTCAAGCATGTTGATACGTGCACCAATCTCGTAGTTCCAGCTGTACTCAGGCTCGTATGAGCGTTCGTTGTCATTAGAGAATGACTTGTTGAATCCACCTGGCTTGTAACCACGTGTTACTGCTCCGTAGAAGAGGTTGTCAGCTGTTGTGAGATACTGGAGAGTGAACTTAGGTGTGACCTGCTGGAAGTTCTTTGTACTCTCGAAGTCGGTAACGTGAGCGATGTTGCCTGTGGCAAAGGTAATCTTGTCGTTGTCATACTTTGTCTTGGCATGCTCATAGTCGAAGCGGATACCAGCCGTTGCAGACAGTCCTTTCCATATATTATAAGAGCTCTGGTGATATACGGCAAGCGAACTTGTAGGTACGCAATAGTCTGTATGATTATCAGTACCTGAAGTGTATGAATTATTGTCAACGGAACGATTGACATGCTCCATCATTCCAAACATACCTACAACCCACTGGTAGCGGCCGTCATTATTTGACTTGAGTGTCAACTCCTCTGATACCATGTTCTGGTTGCGGTCGTTGAGGACAAATGACTTGTCAACCGTAGTGAAGTCCTGGTCGATAGCCTGATGTGACTTGATATACTGGAATGATGTCTGGCTGTTGAAACTGATGTTTGCGTCTGTATAGCGAACGCCCAAGCCGTTTGTTGTCACGAGACGGCGGAAGGAGCTTGGACGGTTGTGGCTGATGTCCTGAAGCTTGTTTGTCTCCTCGTCAACAGGTGCGTAAGGATAACCACCCTGGTCGCTGTACTTGAAGTTGCTCGTGAAGCGTACCAACCACTCGTCGGCAGGTTTCCAGAAAAGTCCGATACGCTCCTCTGTCTCATCCATCTTGTCTATCTTCTCATTAAGGAAAGCATTGTGGAATGAGCCATCATTATGATGATAGAGTGCGCCGAAGGTGAATCCGAACTTGTCAGACACCTTAGTATAGTTTGACACCTGAGTGCGTACATCGTTGTAACGTCCGTAGCCGACACGCACGCGAGTGTTCTGATACTCCAAAGGATTATGTGTGTTGATATTGATGATACCACCTATGGCATTACGTCCATAGAGAGTTCCCTGAGGACCACGCAACACCTCAACAGATGCCACGTCGCCAAGGTCAGAGTCGAATGACAATGGCTCATAGTAAGGTACACCGTCAACATAGAAGGCTACACCTGTACCATCAGACTTGTTGCCCACACCTCTGACATAAACAGGGCAACTTGCGCGTGAGCCGTAATCAGGCATATAGAAGTTAGGGACGACAGCCGTCAACTCCTTCAAGCCAGTAATCTGCTGGTTGGCAAGCTGACGATAAGACATCGCTGTGCGAGAAATAGGAACGAGGTCCTTTTTGTTTGTCTTGAAATCCTGGACAACAACGTCCTCGAGTTCGTAACTGCGTGTAGTAGTGTCTGCGTTGAGAGCCACATCGTTACCACCTGTTGTGATGAGAGTGGCCAACAATAAATTTGTAAGCATAATTTATCAGGAGTTATTACTATTGTTTTGAAATCGGGTGCAAAGGTATGAACTATATTTTTCTTGTGCAATCGTAAAAAATATGGATTTTGCAGTTTTGGGGAAGACCCTCTCCGTCCTTCGGGCACCTCTCCCTCTATGGGGAGGATTAGTTAGATTGCTCGACAATGTATGGTTGTTGTTTTATATTTTTAATCTCCCACTTTAACTTTGCAGAAAATATTCTAAGAGTTAAAATCTCTTAAATTTTAATGTTAGATAACACGTTGAAATAACGTTAAGATATAACAGTTTATGCTTACCTTTGTTGTATAAAGGAAGGATTAACTGCCAGAG
>JAFYAT010000019.1 GCA_017540585.1 Bacteroidaceae bacterium
CTCTGAACCAGCTGAGCTAAACGCCCTTTTGAGACCTTACATTGAAACTTCAATTTTGTTGTTGTTTCGTTGTTGTTATGTCTTGTTCTCAAAAGCGAGTGCAAAGGTAGGGACTTTTTTTGAACCTGCAAACATTTTGGCAGTTTTTTTTAAATAAAATTGCATTTTTCTCAATTTTCGGGGAATTCAGCCCTCCCCACTCCTCTAAAATGATTACCATTTATCCATTTTTGCACTTTTAAGCAAATAAAGAACAACTTCAAAAACATCAAGAGAAGATGGAAATAAAATCCAAAGAGATGACTAAAAATCGTTCATTTTATCAAAAAAAACTGAAAGAAGATACACATCGAAACTAACGGAGGAAACAAACGAGAAAAAAGACATAAAAAAATGCTTCAATAAAATTTCCCCTAATGTCCATGGAACATTATTACGTCAAATCTACACTCTACAATTTGTAACCCGAAAGGACGGAATAGAAGCAATATGATATTTCCGTAGTCCTTCGGTAATCATTCGCTAATCCTTCGGTAATCGTTCGAAATGTTTTTTTGATGAGAGAATATCAATTTGCATATTTTATTGCATAATCCATATCATTTAAATAATATTAGTAGAAAAAAAAATAGAATGTATTTGTAAACTAATATTTTTTTGTACTTTTGCATTGAAACAAAGTACATATTTAAGAGTATTCATGTTTCGCACTACAGACGAGACAACATTTATTATATTTAAATAAATACCTTTAAAAGGTAAAAATACAGGATTAAATGCACCTTTACACACCAAATTACCAAAAAGGACTGTTTCGCATTTGCTTTATGCTTATATTATTCACTGGCACAAGTGATGCCATGGCGCAGAGACAGACGACCACAGGTAATCAAAGACATTCAACGACTAAGAAAGAAAAGACATACAAGGTGACGCTGCACATTGTTGACGATCAGAATCAACCTTTGATTCTTGGTCATTGTGAGTTGCAGCCTTTGGGATTGTATAGTGCTACCAGCATGGAAGGTACTGCTACGTTTACCGATGTTCCTGCTGGAGAATGGACCCTAAAGGTGACTTACGTTGGCTTGGAGACAATCGAAAAGAAGATAAACGTAAATGGAGACATCACTCAGAACATAGCTATGTCGCAGTCGTCACTTGCCATTAGAGAGGTTATCGTGACTGCACAGCAGAAAGAGTCTGGTGCTTCTTCAAATACGTTCATCGGCCGTCAGGCTATCGACCACCTTCAGGCAACAAGTCTTGCAGACGTGATGCAGCTCATACCTGGTCAGGTAATGGGTAATACCGATTTAACTTCCAAAACAAATCTTCAGTTACGTACACTTGTCAACAACAACACAAGTGCCTTTGGCTCAAGTGTAGTTGTGGATGGTATTCCTATGTCAAATAATGGTAATGTGACACAGGGTGGTTTCTCAAGTACAGCATTCACAGGTACCGACCTCCGTCAGATAGGCGCAGACAATATTGATAATGTGGAGATTATCAGAGGAATCCCTTCTGCAGAGTATGGTGACCTTACGAGCGGCCTTGTTGTCGTTCACTCCAAGGCAGGTGTCACTCCTTGGCAGGCAAAGGCTAAGATTACACCTGAGTTGCAGAACTATTCTCTTGGCAAGGGATTGAGGATGAAAGACTATGGTGTACTCAACTTTAACGTGGATTATGCCAAGGCATGGGGCGACCCAAGACAGAAGACTCGTTCGTTCAACCGATATAACGTGAGCGTTGGCTATGATTACGACTTAACAAAGAAATGGCATACAGACACCAAGGTTAAGTTTATGAAGGCTGTTGACTGGACAGGTAATGACCCTGATGCCATAGACGACGGTACATACAGTCGTAACAGTACCACAAGCTGGAGCTTCAGCCACAGGGGACGCATATCTGCCAATAAGCGTTTTATGCAGACGCTTTCATATACAGCTGGTCTCTCGCTTACTTATACAGACAACGTGAACAGTTCATACGTAAGCAATACAACGGGTTTGTTGCCTATAATTACAGCTATGGAGACAGGCTATTATTCTGTTCCATGGATGACTACATCATACCTTGCCACAGGTATAACAGAGTGCCGTCCAGGCAACTTGTTCCTAAAGGTAAATGACGCTTTCAGTATTTATAAGAACAAGACAAGACAGAATTTCAAGGTCGGTCTTGAATATCACTATGACTGGAATAATGGTCGTGGCTACTATAATGAGAATGAAAGCCTTCCTTACAAGCCTAATAGCGATGGTCGTCCACGTGCTTTCTCTGATATTCCTGGACTTCATCAGATAAACGCCTATGCAGAGGACAATTTCTGCTGGGAAATAAACAAGACAAATGAGTTGAAGATAAACCTCGGTTTCCGATACACATCCATGCAACCTTGGTCAGAGGTTTCCACTTCATCGCTCAGTCCTCGACTCAACGCATCTTTCTCTTTGACAAAATGGCTCACCTTACGTTCAGGCATAGGAGTCAATAGTAAGACTCCGGGACTGGACTACATCTATCCTGACAAGAAATACTCTGATAGGGTGGCAGTCAACTACATGCCTCAGGACGATGCGGCTGGCCAGTTGCTCGTATATCACACCCAGGTGTACGATGTCAAGATGTCAAAAGACTTGAAGAACGCAACTACCACAAAGATCGAGGGCGGACTTGACGCTAAGCTTCCTTGGGGAGGTAATGTGAGCCTTCTCTTCTATCAAGACAAGACACCTGATGGCTTTGGCAACGCCACCGAATATACAACATACTATAGCAATGTGTACACTCCGCAAAGTGGACTTAACATCGTAGCTGGCCAGCCTACTACAATTGACTACTCTAATCCTTATCGTCATGACCTTGTGTTTATGACGACAGGCAAGATTGGCAACACTAACTCAACTATGAATAGAGGTATTGAAATGGACATCAACTTCGGTGAGATAAAGCCTATTTATACCACATTCTTCCTGAGTGGAGCTTATCAATATACAAAGACATGGAATACGGACATTAATACTTCATCTGTTCGTAACGCTTTGCTTCCTGCAAGTTATTCAAGTTATTCGTTAACTCCGTTCAAGGTTATTTATCCTTCAGGATTGGATTACAGTATGTACAAACGATTTCTTAACACACTACGTATCGTGACTCACATTCCACGACTCAAGATGGTGGCATCATTTACTACCCAGGCAATCTGGTATAGTTGGAACCACAGCTACGTAGCCGACAAGAACCCTATCGGATGGATTGATGCCAATCTTGTGTCACACGACATCACTGGCGACATGATGAATGGCTACATAGGTATGGACGGTATATATTATACCAACAAGCCAGAGGGGCAGTACAGTGTACTTGTGAGCGACCTTGCAAATAAGTACACGGATAACATCCCAACCAAGAACCCTGTGACATGGAACATGTCCATGCGTTTAACAAAGGAACTTGGAAAACTTGGTGGTTTGTCTGTATATGTAAACAATTGCCTATACTACGAGCCATATCTTACAAATAACATCACAACAACCTTGACACAACGTAATGTTGGTACATTCAGCTTTGGTGCCGAGTTGTTCTTAAATCTTTAAGCATGACAATGAATAAGAAGATATTCCATACCGTCCTTACGTGCCAAATGGCATTTGCACTCATCGGATGCTGTAATTTTGATGATGCAACCCATGAGGTTAGCGTTATCGTCCAATTGCAACAACCAAAGGATTGTATTTCCGATATCAATCTTGAGGGTAAGACAGTCAGTCTTATCAACGGAGGTCAGGTTACATCCGTTGTGACAGACGCTTCTGGTAAGGCTATATTCCATAACATTATTCCAGATATGTATGACATAAGCACTTCATGGAGCATATCTGCAGATGAGTATCATAGTGCAACCAACAATCAGGATGCTGTAAGTGGTGCTATAATTTCTGGTTCTTCCAATTCTTGCCTTATAAGTGGTGAAGGCACTATACAGTTGAATACGAACTTATCTGCCAATAGAGATATTGTCATCGGAAAAGTATATTATGCTGGTTCACGTGACAAGAATAACCGAAATTACCTTGCAGGCAAATACATTGAGCTGTACAACCAAAGTGATGAAACAATCGATGTGAGTGGTATGTATATTGGTTTGACCGAAGCAGAAAGTTCTATAGCATATACGCTTGACAATATTCACACGGCTTTTGCTGATTCAGTCGTGTTGCTCAAGCAAATATATCGTATTCCTGCAGGCACGCCTTATATGGTTGCTCCTGGCGGTACGGTGGTAATATGCAATAGTGCCATTGACCATACTACAAATGACGACTACGAAAATGACCTTACGGATGCAGACTTTGAGGTAAAGGATGTGACAGGTAAGTACCAGAACAATCCTTCAACTCCTGCCATGGAAATGATATATCAGATTTATAATGGTACATCTGTTATGAATCTTGTGCAGAGTGGTCCTATGGGTGTGGTCATTTTCCGTACCGATGACGATGTGGTTTCATGGACTAAAACGTATGCCTATGGAAAGTCTGCTGGTAATCAATGGGTATTATGTCCTGTACGCTATATCCTTGATGGTATGGAAGCTCTTAGAAATGCTTCGTCAGGTATTGACATTAAGACAAAACGTTTGAATGACAAGATTGATGCTGGTTACACTTATATTAACGCCACTTCAGGCTGGAATGGTGAGACCGTATATCGCAAGACCATGAAGAGAGCAGCAGATGGTCATAAGATACTTGTTGATACCAACAATAGCAGTAATGACTTTAATGTTTCACAATCTATAAAGCCACGTGAATATGATGAATAAATCTTTTATATCTGCAATGTTCATGTGCATGATGTCTCAGTCTGTTTTCTCACAAGACAAAGCACCTCTTATGGATGAGGGCAAATACATTTATGATGATGTTATGCAGCTGTGGCTCAATACAAATAATGCTTCGTGCATAGGTATTGATAGCGTTGACACTCACGGCTTAGCTCAGTTTGGCTATAATGCTGGTGAGGGTAGCTATCATCGTGTTCAGGAGGGAAAATCACATAATGAGCTTTCATTCTTCACAGAGCGATACCAGAAAATAGGCAAGTCCCTCTATGGCTATGGTAGTTTCAATTTCAACAACGGAAGTACCAAAGGCAGGGCATGGAGTGATGTCATGCGTACATACAACAGCAATCCGTTTATCTCGGGTTCATCTGTACCCGGTAGATATGACAATCAGGATTTCACCCTTACGGCAAGGGTTGGTACAGTTGACATGAACGGTTTGCGACTTGGCATGGGTATGGATTATAATGTAGCAGACCTAAGTCGTCTTCGTGACCCACGAAGCCGTAACCGCCTACTCGACTACAAGGTTATGCCATCTTTGTCATATAGCACAGGAGGCAACACATTCGGATTGTCAGGTTATTATCAGCGTCGCAAAGAGAAAATGCCGTCTCTTACAACAGTGCAGAACAATCCTAACCTCTATTACTACCAAATGTCTGGCATTGATGCCATAACTGGTACTATTGGTGGATATAGCGGATTTGCACGTGAGTATGTCAATCATGCTTTTTGTGGTGAACTCAGCTATGGCTATCGTTCCAGTCACGTAAGAACCGTTAATGCCATCAGCATAGCAAGGGAGACGGAGTCTATCCTCGAACAGTATAAGCGTGAGCCAGGAAAATATGTGGCATACAAATATGGCGTTTCATCCCAAAACCGTATTGTTGGCGACAAGATTATCCATCAGCTTGATTTGTCTGCTTCATTCGAACAAGCATACGCTGACGAATATCGTCCACAACTTGTTATTACAATTGACTCCGTAAGTGGCCATAGTTCGTATAAGTATGACAACCTCATGACTTACAAGAAGCGTTATCAGATGGAGAAGCTTGACTGTAAATTACTTTACCAAGCTAACTTCACAAATAATAGCAAGATAATCAGATTTGCTGGAGCAGAGGTTAAACTTCATGATGTTAATCAGAAGCATCTTTTGCCTTCATCAGAGTTTGTGTATCGTACGATGACTGTCAATGCACGCTATGGACAGGCATTATTCAATAATCATCTGTGGCTAAATGCTGAAGTGGGTTATCTTTTCTCTCTAAAGGCTAATTTGAGCCTCTCTAACGCAGATACTGATTATGCGCGTGAGGTACTCTTGGGCGATATGAACTATTACGATGCGGATGCGTTCCGTGGCAAACTTAGCATCATGTACCAAATGCCTGTGAACATAAAGGGTAACAGAAATATGTGGTTCATCAAGGCATACGGCGAGACGATAAGAGCTAAGCACTCGCTTAATGGCTCTGCGTATGGACTTTCAATGGGTTTATTCATTTAAAACACAATAATTATGAGAAAAAACACTACAAAGATTTGTGCAGCATTGCTCGGAATGTGCATGCTTGCCACTAATGCTGATGCACAGATGGTTATCAGTAAGGTATTCTATGCCGGCACGACAAAGGCTGGCGCCACTACCAACTACACAGGTGGTGAGGAATATATTGAGCTTCACAACAACTCCGCCAGTGAATGTAATATCTCTGGTATGATGATTGGACTCGTTGAGAGCGAAGCAACAACAGGAGCTTATTATGCAAAAGACCGCGAATCTGGCTATGAGATAAAACTTAAGCAGTTGTATCAGATTCCAGAGGATAAGGATTACATAGTTAAGCCTTGGGGCAATGTTGTTATTGCCGCATGTGCCATGGATCATAGCACTTTAGCAAACGGAGGTGCGGATCTCAGCAAGGCAGACTTCACGTTCGGCGGAATGAATGGTGACAACGAATCTGTTCCAAAGCTCAACCTTCTTTTCTCTTTCAACGACAACACTAAGGTTGTTAACCTCACTAATGGTGGCGATGCTGGTATTGTTATCATAAAGAAAGGCTACGCTTCAAAACTTACTTATGCTGATGAGTCAACATTTGTTTTTGCAAATGGTAAGACAACTGGCTCAAAGTATCTCCCATTCAACGCTTATTACGCTATGGACGTAGTGGAGATTCTTAAGACTAAGGCTACCGATGGAGTTTACTCTGTTGACCCAGAGCGCAAGCGTTTCAGCGACAATCAGGACAAGGGTTATGTTCCTGCTACAGAGAAGATGAACAAGGATGGCTTCATCGTATATCGTAAGACGGCTCTAAACTGTGATGGCAACAAATATCTTTATGATACAAACAACAGTACAAACGACTTTGCCATATCAAATACAATAGCTCTTGAAGAGTATGACGATAATGAGTATGGAACTACAGATGTTACAGTAACAATCCCAGCATCAGGATTCCTTCCATTCTATGCAGAGAAGGCATTCTTCTGTGGTAGCGACCTTTATGTTGGTTATGTATCAATATCTTCAAATGTTGCAAAGTGCAACAGCGTACAGGGCAACACAACTGTTTTCAATAACTCGCCATACCTCTTGATTGGCGCTCCTGGTACACATACTATCAAGTACACAGAGGCTACACGTCTCCTCTCTACTGCAGGTCAGAACAACTGGATAGAAGATAACGACGATAAGTATGTTGATGGTGTGCTTACTATTAAGACGAAGAACAGATATCCTATGAAGTTTGTCAATGATGGCGAGAATCCTCGTTTCGTACGCGATGCTGTTGATAATAATCCTCAGACATTGAAGATTGATGTTGCAAGCGAAGGACGTTTATACATCAATCTCAATTATCTCAATGAGGAAGAGACTTCAATCAAGTGGGACGGCATCATGCCTAAGGATTTCATTACAACAGGTATTGAATGCATTAACAAGACTTCTGCAACTACTGATGACAAGGTTTATGACCTTCGTGGAATGAAGGTAGGCAACATTTCTTCCGACATAATTATCAAGGGCGGCAAGAAGTATCTTGTCAAGTAAATCATTTCATCCTGTACGGTTACAACTTTGCACTAAGGTGCCTATTAGAACTTAGCGAAGCGGTCTCACTGACCGAAGGGAAGTAAAAACAGTAAAGAACTTTTCTCACTGACCAGCGGGAAGTAAACAGAACAAAAACAAGAAAAAACATGTTTTCTTTTGTTTTTCCAATTGGCCGCTTGGCGGCAAAAACAGCAATACGGTTTTAACCGTACAGGTTGAATTATTTTAATCTTATTAAATAACAATTCAAGTTCCGCAAGTATTTCTCTTGTAGCAAAATTAGCAAGTTGAAAACTTGCGGAACTTAAATAATAATATATTTCATGCGTTTCTTAAATTTGTTATATCTTTTACTTGTTAGTGTTCTACCTGTCAACGCAGCAAAGACATCTGTTGATATTCCTCGTTCATTACTTGGACGTGAATATGTTATTGCTGCCCGTGTGGAAAGAATAAGCAAACCTGTGGAACTCGGTAGGATGAAGATATATGCAGGTTTGAGAGTATATAATCCACAGATTGTTCGCTTTACGCTGAAGGATGATTCACTTATCATGACCGCAGATGATGCCAAACGCGGACCTCTACGCCATGCAGTACCAGTAGTGTCATCATCAAAGGAGACATTGCACGTCAATATGGATGATATCTTTACTGATATAATAAGAGGTGTAGATATCCTTTCGGGTAAGCAACAACCAGGTACACTTAATAAATCAAAGACAACAGTATCATTCGTAAAAGGCAATGCTTCACATCTTGAAGTGAGCGTCAATTATCACTATGATACAAATTCAGTTCCACTCGATATTACCATTCGCAAGAGTCTTTTACTACTATCTGAAAAACCAATGACAGGACGTGCCGTAGATTCACGCATTGGCTACAAGACTAATGACCGCAAGTACATCAACCGTTTCAATATCTCCAACGGCAAACAGATTGTCTTCTATGTTGACGACCATTTCCCTACCCTATGGAAGGATGCAATCAAGCAAGGCATAGAGGACTGGAACATAGCCTTTGCACGCATTGGCCATCCACACGTAATGAAGGCCATGACATATAGCGAGGCAGGTAAGGACTTCGACCCATTTGACATCACCAACAACTGCTTCTATGCAGTGGAGAGCGATTTTGCAAACGCCATGGGTTGCCACTGGACTGACCCACGAAGTGGAGAGATTATCCAGGCTGACGTTCAGTTCTACACCAACGTCGTAGAGCGTCTCAAGTCATGGATTGTGATGCAGACAGGAGCATATAACAAGAATGTGCAACGTGGCGTGGATGATGCAACAATCAGTCGTATGATACGCTATTCTGTTGCTCACGAGATAGGTCATTGCCTCGGACTTGAGCACAATTTTCGAGCATCATACTCCTACCCTACTGACAGTCTCCGCAATGCGGATTTCTGCCGAGCAAACGGTACTACACCAAGCATTATGGATTACGCACGCTTCAACTACGTAGCTCAGCGTGGCGACAAGGTAGATTATGTCTTTCCACCTATACTCGGCGACTACGACAAATATGCCATTGAGGCAGGATATGCAGACTTCACTCCATCCGAATACAAAGCATTCATTGACCACAATCAGAGTAACCCTCGACATCTCTACCGCAAGGCTTCAATATCAGTACTACCTACGGACGAGAGTGTACAACAGGCTGACCTCGGTAACAATCCATTAGCTTCTACACGCTATGGCATCAGCAACCTGAAGGCTCTGCCAGAATCTGCCTTGCGACAGTTGAAGGCTCTTGACCTTCAGAAATATTACTTCCAACTTCTTACGCACATCACGCCTTGTCTTGACAAGAACGATGTAAAAAGATATCTCGAATCCGAACTCAACGATGGTTACAAATTCCTATACACAGGCAAGTGCGCCAAGGTATTCGGCAACCAGAAGCAAAGTACAGACTCACTTCGTAAAGACTTTGTAAAACGTGTAAGGAGCAGATACAAGCTTAGCCTTGATGAAAATGGTGCCACAGGGATGTGGCTCCCCTATCAGGCAGTAGATAACAACATCTTCCGTCTCCTCCGCAAGGAAGGAATGATGATGTCAAAGAAAGACATCTACACCATAAATAAGAAATGTCTCACTGGTGCAGTACTATCCATAAGCGGTGACAACGGACTATCTTCGCCATTCGCTTCAGCATCATTCGTCTCTGCCGATGGACTTGTCATCACCAACTGGCATTGCGTAAGCACATACGTGCAGAAGATTGCCACAAAGGACAACGACTACACTCGTTACGGCTGTTGGGCACAATCACGCGAACAGGAAATGCCGCTGTTCAATATGGAAGTACATCAGATGCTTTCATGTGAGGATGTCACATCCAAGGTCATGGCAGGTACAGATACCATCAAGGACATGGACAAACGCGAACAGGTCATCGACCGTCAGGCTCGTGAAATGATGGCTTTCAAAGACTCAGAAAGAAGTATCAGAAAGATATACAGCATGATGGGAGGCAAACAGTTCATCATGGTACGTTACCGCACATTCAAGGATGTGCGTATAGTTGCCTGCCCACCGATGTGGCTCGGCAAGTACGGAGGCGATACAGACAACTGGAAGTGGCCTCGCTACTCATGCGACTTCGCACTACTGAGAGTCTATGCCAATGAAGGCATCTATCCGACAACATACTCCAAGTTCAACGAGCCTTATCACCCTTCATCATGGCTCAAGTGGTCACACTCTGAGGTCAAGGAGGACGACTTTGCCATGGTTATGGGCTACCCTTCACAGACTCGCAAGCATATACCTGCCTTAGCGGTTGACAAGATAGTGAATACAGACACACAGCTGCGTGTCGATTTCCTCAAGACAAAGATTGATTTTCTCACCAAGTGCCGTGATGCAGCCCCACAAGCAGAACAATCTGGATATAACGTACGCATAGGCAAACTGATGAATGTGTACCTCCGCTCACGAGGCGAAATTGACGGCGTACGCAACAATAATGTGGTAGAAATCAAGAGACGTGAAGAGGCACGCCTTCAGGAATGGATTAACGCAACGGACGAACGACGCACAATGTACGGTGAACATCTCATGTCCGATATAGACAGCATCTATTCGCTCCTTACAGTATATAACAGGATGAACGAGGCATTCAGTCAGTTTGTCGGCTCAGGCGCAACAGTCATTCCGTTTGCAGGCAAGTTCGAGAAGCTCGTAGCCATTGAACGCTCAAAGAGGGCATCACGCAACGAGAGCATGGAAGAACAGATAGAGGAACTACAACGCAACATAGACGAGTATTTCACACAGGTGAAACTTGACGAGGACCGTGAGATGCTCAGCATCCTGTTGCAAATATACCTCAAGGCTGTGCCAAAGAAATACCTACCTGCGGTGCTTCACAAGGACTTCAACGTTGACAGCATATTCCGCACAAGCATCCTGACAGACAGAGAACGCCTATGCAAGATGTTGTCCGTATCTATCGACAGCGGTTTGAAACCACTTGTAACCGACCCACTCTACCGTATGTGCATCGACATCTACACGATGCGTGTACAGAAACAGATGAAGGAAGAGACACCGCTCCGTCGCAAGAACACACGCCTCTACAACACATTCATGAAGGCATATTGCGAAATGCACAAGGACGAGACACTTGCATACGATGCAAACCACACACTCCGTCTTGCACCTGGACATGTTCAGAACATCACACGACTTGATGACATGCTCCAGCGTACTGATAAGATGGCAGGCAATACAGACTTCAGCATCACCAACTCATTCCGCAAACTTCTCGAAGAAAACAGCGGAAACCTTCCTGTTGCATGTTTCACAACCAATGCAGAAACATCATCAGGCAACAGCGGAAGTGCCGTAGTGAACTCCAAGGGCGAACTTATAGGATTAAACTTCGACCGCACAAGCGACAGTGCCTACAGCATCTACTATGCCGACCCAGACAACCTTCGCAACATCGTCGTTTCATCCGATTACATCCTCTGGGTACTCAAGCACTACTCCCCTTCTTCATACGTCCTCAAGGAGCTCTAAGACATAACAGACAAAACATACAAACCATAAACCAGCGGAATCCGATGTTCATCTGACGATTCCGCTGGTTTATAGTATGTATGGTTGTATAATTCAATCCAGAACTTCTATAGCCAATAAAACTACAGAATGATTCTTAATCGACAAAAGTTCTTGGTTTTGCACTTATTATTCGAAAAAATATCACATATCTGCATCAAACTAATATCTTAATCGAAAAAAGTTCATTTTTCAATCTTTCTTTTTCCTTAAACAAAGGACACTGAGAGTTATGAAGTTCTTCGTATGAGTATTCTCCTTTCTTATACATTTCTGTCTCCAAATATACATGTTTTATTTGAAACTAACATATTTATAATGTACAAACATATAATTTACGAAGCATAACAATATAGTTTACGGGACATAAACATGATGTTTATGCCCCGACACTAACTTACTATTTAATACCACCCTTGGAATCCGTACCAAATAACTCTTGGAACTTGGCTGGTAATCCGGAACGAGTCCAAAGACCTGTACTTACAGTACCATCTTCTTCTATAGTCGTTATCTTAAATGCGTCTTTTCCATCCCATTTAATAGTGTACTCTAAACCTGCATATTTGAAACCATGTTTCGTGTACTCTACCTTATAAAGACTCATATATGACTTGAG
Organism: Bacteroidaceae bacterium; assembly: GCA_017540585.1. Taxonomy (GTDB): domain Bacteria; phylum Bacteroidota; class Bacteroidia; order Bacteroidales; family Bacteroidaceae; genus Minthosoma. Next base: position 12,639 of record JAFYAT010000019.1, read on the forward strand.
AATATTGGCATCCTTAACATTAACACGAAGCATATTGCCATCTGAGTGAATCATGTATAAATCATTATCCACTTTTGTCAGATACTCCTTACTTCCGACTTTTGTGATTGCACCAACCTTGTGCCAACAACCGACAAGATCATTTCCCTTTTCAGGATTCAACTTCATCTCACAAAGAGAGATAATTGTTTTCATCTTATCAGTACCCACTTCGTTGTTATACCATTCATCAATATAATTGTGGAACGGGAACAAGTCGTTGTTATTCTGCTGCGTCTTGCAATACCATGAATATATGAATCCTGTCGGTCCACTATTGTACACCCTTATGTCTTTTCCATCCTTTCCTTGAGGAACATCACCTGTATATTTCAAAGGATACGAACCATCCATTCTTGTCTGAACAGCATAAGAGATAGAGTCATTTTTATAAATAGCAAAATTTGCGAAACTATTTGAACCTATATATTTGTACTGCGCATAAGGAGGTATGTTTGGGGACTTGTTATTCTTGTAAGACAAAAGCAATAACCTATACAATCCCTTTGGGTCTTGTGTTCCATTCTCATTCTGCCTTGACACATCAAAGACAAACTTTAATGAAGAAACAAAATCAGGTCTGCTATTCAATCTGAAAGTAATAGGCAATGTGTATTTCACACTAACAGGATTTCCCTTCATATACCCTGGCTTCCATGCTGGCATAATGCTGACAACACGGCAAGCCTCTTCATCCAACAAATGATTGACACCCTTTACAACGGCAATATTCTTTACCGAACCGTCTTTATTCACGACAAAGGATACCAATACCCTACCCTCAATGCTATCCTTCACACATTCTTTAGGATATTTCAGATTAGCCTTGAGAAATGACATCAAAGAATCCTGTCCACCAGGGAAAACTGGTTGGGATTCATGTTGTATATATTCGTCCTGTGCATGACCTACAAGAGAGAGCAAGCCAACAAGGATTAAAAGAAATGCTTTTTTCATAATCGTAAATTTGTTTTAATTGTTTGTTATATAGTATTCGCGAATATACAAAGAGTTGTCATCACAATTGGCACAGATATACTTGCCGCTTATTACGTAATCCATCTCGTCCTCTACCATAGGGACATTATCAACATCCATTGCCTCTGTGTAGAATATCTCATTATCGGGACGTGTGGCGGACATTGCCATCAACACGTCTTCTGCCTGTGGCTGGAACACGATTTCGTCAAGCTCTACGGTATAGACGTTTTCTTCCGCTTCTGCCTCTGTCTCCTTTTGCGCTACAAAAGCATAATCTGTCTTTGTCATATCAGACTCATTTATCAAAAGCGTGTGTGTGGCTACTGTCTCAACGTTGACAGATGTTGGAGCGAATGGCACGCCATTATTCTTTACGTTCTGTGCCACTACCCTGTCCGTAGTCTCAGCATCATCTCCAAGGTACAAATATGTTCCACCCATGATGACAGCAACGGCACAAGCTGCAGCATACCAGTAGCGACGGTAAGAAACCTTGTGCAGAGGTACGACCTTTGTCACACGCTGTGCAGGTGCTTTGCCCGAAGCAACAAGACTGTCATATTCCCTTGCTCCAGCGTCAAGTTCTGCCATGAACTGCTCGTACAGTTCCTGTGCGCTCTTGTTATTGTTATTTACTGTCATCATACTCTTAAACGTTTTTGTAAGTCCTTGATAAGTTTCTTCCTTGCCACCGAAATCATGCTCTGAACGGACGACCTCGGCAATCCCGTATCCTTCGAGATATCCTCGGTTGACCTGTCGTCTATGTGTCTTGCCCTTATCAACTGGCGTTCACGTGGGTTCAACCGTTCTATTGCCTCGTCAATCTTCTGCCGTGTGTCTTCTGCCATTATCCCAGCATCCGACATATCCGAGGAGGAGGCAAGAAGCGTTTCGGGCGGCTCGATGTCTGCGCTGTTCATCTTTTTATATATGTCCATGCACACATTCTTTGCAACCTTGATGGCAAGTGCCTCTATGTTCATGTCCGAATCGAGTCTTTCGCAATAAGTCCAAAGACGCACGAGACTCTCCTGCGCAACATCCTCGGCATCCATCATATTGCCGAAGAAATTACGACCAACCTTCACCATCGAGGGTCTCAGCCTTGGAATCATATGTTCAAACTCTTTTCTTTCCATCACGCTTTATTTGCGACTTTCTACTATATATACTCCCATTATCACAAAAACTTTAGTTGAAAAACACATTTTTTTATTTTTTTCTTAAAAACACAAAGAACACAGAGGACACAGAGAGGTACAAAACATATACTCTCCATATTCTCCATGTACTCTTATAACTTACGTCAGTTCAATCAATATAAGCGTTTTATTTTTTTTCTCCCACTTTAACTTTGCAGAAAATATTCTAAGAGTTAAAATCTCTTAAATTTTAATGTTAGATAACACGTTGAAATAACGTTAAGATATAACAGTTTATGCTTACCTTTGTTGTATAAAGGAAGGATTAACTGCCAGAG